>JAFYGD010000028.1 GCA_017543415.1 Eubacterium sp.
GAGGATAATCCGAATTACGCTGTCAGAACCTTCAGCGGTATTTACACGGTAGGCAACAGTCCGCACTATTACGGTACACAGGGTGACGAACGCTTTACCTGTACGGTTTGCGGCGCGGTTGACGATGACCTCAAAGCGCAGGCAGAAGCGGCGGACAAAGCTGCAGCCGAGGCAAAGGCGACAAGGGAAAAGGCAAAAGCGGAATTTATCGCAAGTATTGACGGAACTTCAACCGAGAGTTCAGTCACAGTTAAGTGGGGCAAGGTTCCGAACGCAAAGAGATATGCAATCTATGCCGCATACTGCGATAAGAATCATAAGTATAAGTACAGGAAGATTAAGACCGTAAGCGGCAAGGTTACAAAGTACGAGATTAAAAAGCTTTACGGCAAAAAGCTTAACCCGAAAAAGAACGTTAAGGTTTACATAGTAGCGCAGAAGAAGAAAAACGGAAAGTGGAAGAGAATCTTTAAAACACCTACCTTCCATATCGCGGGCGCACAGAGTAAATGCTCAAACGTTAAGAAGATAACGGTTAAGAAGGCAAAGTACAGTCTTGAAATCGGCAAAACCGCAAAGATTAAAGCTGAAATCGTTCTTGTTGACAAGAGCAAAAAAGCCGTAAACCACGTAAGAAAGCTCCGCTTTAAGTCAACCAACACGTCAGTAGTGAAGGTAACGAAGAGCGGAAAAATCAAGGCGGTAGGCAAAGGCAAAGCAACCGTATTTGTTTATTCAAATAACGGCACCGCCAAAGCAATCAAAGTCACGGTTAAATAACAAAAAGGCGCGGAGCAATCCGCGCCTTTTTATTTACTAATATGTATCGGAAAGTATTTTCTTTATTGCTTCAACCTTCTGCTTTGGCAGCATATGCCGTCCGGGAGTATGGATGGCTTTATCAATATCATAGGTGCTTTCCAGAATACAGTCACTTTGTATCGGGCTGCCGCCTCTGACCAACATAGCGTAACCTTCCACCCATGTTCGTTCGCCGTAATATTCAAGATACTTTGCAAGAATATAAACCTGGCGCTTTACCTGTTTAACGGGGTTTTTAACTTCCTTCCTGAATGTGTTTCCGTATCCGTCGTCCTTGTATTTTACCCACATGTAGTCGTCTTCGTTTCCGTAAAGACGGCCTTTATAGTTCTTTGCTTCTATAATGAAAACCCCGTATTTGTTTACTATAACATTGTCAAGCTCTGCAGGCTTGTTATCAATGAAAATTGAAACATTTGTAAACAGGTAATCGTCTTCATGTAGTACGCTCTTTATCGCACTTGTCGCCGCATATTCACCGCGCCGACCCGCGCGCTTTTCGGGAGCTTCAAATATCCATGGAGGATTAGCGCTGTCAGCTGTTCCAAAAGCAACGGCAACAATAATGACAACGATAATAATAAATATCAGTATCGCCAGTGCAGCATAACCCACAGCTTGCAGCTCCTTTCGTATAATCAACAGTTTTTGCGTTGCGCTGACAGTTAAACACGGCGCAAACCCGAATTATATTATACCAAGAATTACATCTGTTTTCAATCCTCACCGCCGATAAGCCCGGCTGATATTTACAAAACAATTAATTTATGATATAGTAATATTGATTAACGGGTTCATTATGCCTTTTAGTGAAAGGAGTATTATTTATGAAAAAAGTTTTATCGCTTGTATTATCTTTATTAATGATAACTTCAGCGCTTTCCGCCCTTCCGTTTACAGCGCTTGCTAAAGGAGATATACCGAATGTTCAGTTATCTTCCGATAATATTTTAACCTGGGACGAATATGAAGGCGCCACGAAATACTGGATAAGATTTGGTGCGTCGTACGGCTTTGAGCCTGATTCAAGAACGGTTGACCTGAATCAGAAAGCGTTTGAGAACGGCTTTACAACAGGTACATATGATTTTACCCTTGTCGCCTGCGTTGAAAACTGGCAGGAAATTTCAAATCCGTATTCGGGCTCGTTTTATTATGAAGCAACCAATGTTCTTGACGCCCCTTCAAATCCTCGCTGGGACGGTCTTGTTGCAAGATGGGACTCCGTTGAAAACGCAGACTACTATCAGGTAAGGATTTACGCTTTTGACGGCGAGAATTATACTTACAAAGGCTATCAGTACTCCTCGGATTATAATTATCTTGATTTCAGCTCAAATGTAAATCTTGTAAAGAGCACTAACTATGCGTTCAAGGTTTACGCCTGTGCCAAAACAGTTTACGGACCGAGTGAACTGTCGGCGTACAGCGATGTCGTACCGGGCTGGCTTGATAAACAGGAAATTAAAAATGTGAAAATAACCGATGAAGGAATCTTAAGCTGGGACGAATATGAAGGCGCCGCGAAATACTGGATAAGATTTGGTGCGGACGCCTTTGAGCCCGAAGGACTTTCCGCCAATCTCGTTGAGAGAGCGAAAAGCATGGAACTGGATTGCGGAGCATATAATGTTTCCGTCGTCGCCTGCGACAATTCATGGGGAGATTTGTCTATCCAGACTTATGCTACATACAATCTTCATTACTGGGACGGGGGTAATGTTACCAAAGCGCCAACCTGTACCGAAAAGGGAGAAAAAGTCCTCACCTGCACCAAGTGCGGTGAAACAAAGAAAACCGAACTTCCCGCAAAAGGTCACACGCCTAAAGAAGCAGTAAAGGAAAACGGTGTTGCGGCAACCTATGCTCACGCCGGCTCCTATGAAAGCGTTGTTTACTGCTCGGTATGCGGCGGTGAAATCAGCCGTAAGAAAGTAACGGTTCCTCAGCTTCACAAGAAAAAGAATCCCATTACCGTAAAAGCGAAGAAATGTACGGTGGATTTTGTTAAGCTCAATAATAAAAATCAGACTATTGCTCTTAAAAAAGCAATGACCGTAAGCAAGGCAAAGGGAACGCTGACCTTTTTCAAAAAAAGCGGAAATAAAAAAATAACAATCAATAAAAAAACAGGTAATATTACCGTTAAGAAGGGCTTGAAAAAAGGTACCTATAAAGTGAAAATCAAGGTTAAAGCAGCAGGCAATACAACCTATAAAGCAGGCAGCAAAACCGTAACGGTAACTATTAAAGTAAAATAATAATCAATAAAGGCGCGGAGCTCCCGCGCCTTTATCAAATTGTTCAGCGAAAAACATTTTGATTAACAGTACAGCCGATAACCTCGCTGTACTTTGTTTTATCTTGTTGCTTCTCAAAGTCTGGGTTGAATTACAAAAGTTCGGATTTAGTCTCATTTATGCTGTTTATTACATTCCGAACAATTTGTTCGGCGTCAAAGCCTTCAACGTCAAGCATTTCCGCTTTAATTAACCCTGTTTTCTTTATGCCCAAATACTTTTCGGCAAGCTCCTTAATGTAGCCGAAACTGTAATCCGAATCGTACGGACCGCCCGCAGTGGTAACGTATATCAGTTCGCTTGCGTTGCAAAGTCCGTGAGGTAAACCTTCGGCAGTGTATTCGGAAACGATTCCAGTAACATAAATATTCTCAATGTATAATTTGAGAACCGAAGGGAAAGACAAATCCCAATACGGTGCGGCAATAACTATTTTATCCGCTTTTGCAAACTGTTTTGCATAGTTGAACATAGCGTCTGAATAGTCGCCCTGTTCAATAAGCCTTGAGCGTTTTTCAAGCCTTTCCTCTGAAAGGGGCTGCAGGTTTTCATCGGGAAGATACAACTCGGTATACTCTTTGCCGAGCTTGTTTAAAACTGCTTTTGCAATTCTGTCTGTTCGTGATTCACTGCGAACACAGCTGTTTATGTATAAAACCATAATTACCTCTTCAATTTGTGATTTGTATGCATTATTGTACCATATCGTACAATAAAAGTAAATCAATCGTTTACAAATAATAGAAAGTGTTGTATAATTATGTATATTATACTTGCTGAACAAAGAGGTAAATAATAATGAAAAGCGGTTTTTGTGAACGGAAATTCCGTTCAATGTTCATATCAGGTACATTTACAAAAGCTGTAATGTATATTATGCTTCTCTGCGACAGTATTATTGCAGGATACTTTATCGGAGATTCGGGAGTTGCCGCAATAAACGCTATTACTCCTGTTACGGGTGTAGTAACATTTTTCGGCGACCTTGTATCAACAGGAGTCGGAATAGTTTTCGCAAGGGAAGTCGGAGCTATGCGAAAAAAGCGTGCTGATGAAATATACAGTCAGGGGCTTATTATAAGTATTTCAATCGGTTTAATCTCGGCTCTTACAATCTTCTTTATCAAAGATATATATTTTAAGGCAAACGGTATAACGGGCGATATTCTTAACAATGCGCTTCAATACTACCGTCTCGTTCCGCTCAATGCTTTTCTGACTATCTTCATATTTTATATTGAACAAATGGTATACAGCGACGGCGACGAGCTTTGCAATAACATCTGCTATTTGTTCCAGATTGGCGGCAATATTATTCTTTCAATTATACTGACCAAATTCTACGGAATGGTTGGAATCATACTCGGCTCGGTAATCGGAAACGGTCTGGGAATCCTTGTTTGCTTCTGGCACTTTTTCCGCAAAGGAAATACGCTTCATTTCGTTTGGCATCTGTCTTTTAAAGACTTCCTGCTTACATCACGGTACAGTATTGTGGATTCGTCCGTATATCTCTGCTGGGCGTTGATGGACTATGTTATGATAGGCTTTGTATCAAGAAACTATGGGGATACAGGTCTTATAACTCTTGCAGTAGTAGTAAGCCTTATTGA
>JAFYGD010000029.1 GCA_017543415.1 Eubacterium sp.
AATTACCAGATTAAAACCTCATTTACAAAGGGAAAATACGAAGGCGAGGCAAACGAAACCGAGAATACTGCATGCAAGTATATTCTTGCAAACGATTATAAAGGAACTATCGGCGGTGATTCGCTTAACGGCGACAGCTGGGGCGCTTACGACAGGGATTACTATTATATGAAGGCGCCTGCGGCAGGTACTCTGACCGTTACCTTTTCGCACAAAAAGAGAACCGGTATTTATAACTGGAGCGGCTGGTATGTGGATTTTTATAAGCACCATAACGGCGGAAATCTTTCGTTAACCAAGGGCGCAATTTACCTTACAGATGCAAACAGCAAAAAGCTTTATTCAAGCACAACCGTTAAAAAGGGCAATACCTTTTATCTCAGCGTTCAGAGCACGCAGGATTATGCCCTTACGGGCGGAGATACATATACTGCCAGCGATATTGTTGGCGAGCCTTATACAATTTCAAGCACCTTCGTGCTTGCCGCAAAGCCTAAAATCACAGTTAAAACAACAAAGAGCTCCGTAACAATGAGCGCAAAAAAGCTGTCCGATGTTACGGGCTATGAAATTCAGATGAAGAGCGGCAAAAAGTTCAAGAAAATTGCAACAACCAAGAAGGCTGCTCTCAAGTACACCAAAAAAGGCTTGAAGAAAAGCACAAAATACACCTTCAGGGTAAGGGCATACCTTAAAAAGGACGGAACAAAATATTACGGCAAATGGGTAACCGTTACCGCAAAAACCAAGGCAAGTTAAAGGATGGATAATATGAAAAACAAAACAAAAAAATCCCTGCTTCTTTTTGCCGTAGGTATTATAACGCTGACGGTTTGTATTCTTTTCGGCGCGTTTACAGCACAGGCAAAAACCATAACGATTATTGACCCCGAGGATATGAAAAATATCAACTGGGTTAACAAGGGCTTCGGCCCCGGCAACACCTATAAGCTCGGAGCGGATATGACCCTCGGCGAGCTTGACGATTCAACGGTTGCGCTGACAAAGGGTAATTTTGTAATTGACCTTAACGGCCATACTCTTCAGAACGCAACCCCTAACCTTACCGTAATCCATGTTGCGGGCGCAAATGTAACCATCAAGGACAGCAAGGCTTCAAACAACAAGCCGAGCATACGCTCGTACGGCGCAGGAGCAATACAGATTACTTCGGGTACTTTAAGGATAAAAAACGGTAATTATGTCGGCGTAAGCAACGGCTACAACAACCCGAGCGCGCTTCATGTAGGCGGCGGAACCTGCGTTGTTGAAGGCGGCTATTTCTACGGTGAGCATATCGGCGCAAACTGCTCATATCAGGGTAAGCTCTATATCAACGGCGGAATTTTCCGGACAGGCTATATGTTCGCTCTCGGAGATGCAACGGGCGGCGGAACCATTAAAATTTCAAAGGCGGACTTCGTTTCGGGTACAACCACCTACGGCGGCAGATTTTCGCTCGGCGCTTACTGCGGCCAGAATTATTATAATTTCAATTCATGGCTTGCAAAGGGCTCTTCGTTTTCGTACGCCTTTAATACGCTGTACTGGAATATGCAAAGCTCAATTTCGTACTATCCTACAATGAGCAACTTTTATGCAGTTGCGTATGATACGCCTAACCTTACTGTAACAAGCACCGTTAAGGCTCCCGCAAAAACAAGCATTAAAAAGCTTACCCCGGGAAGTAAAAGCCTTAAGGTTTCGTGGAAAAAGATAACCAAAAACGTTTCGGGCTATCAGGTTCAGCTTGCAACGAATAAAAAGTTTACCAAGGGCGTTAAAACTATTACCGTAAAGGGTAAAAAGAACACCGCAAAAACAGTTAAAAAGCTTAAATCAGGCAAAAAGTATTATGTAAGAGTAAGAACTTACAGAAACTTTAATAAATCAAAGCTCTGCTCAAAATGGAGCAAAGTAAAAACCAAAACCGTTAATTAAAGTTAAATAAAAAAGTGACCGGCGATTATTCGTCGGTCACTTTTATTCTTTCAATTATCGTTTTGGAAAGCAGGCCGGTAAGAAAGCCCGTCAGCAGTCCGGCAATAAGCAGAACAGGCAGGTAGTAAATAATTTTGTTTGTACCCATTAAAACCGCTGCCGCGCTGATTTGCCCTATGTTGTGCATTGTTCCGCCGATTATGCTGACGCCTATTACGGAAAGCCTTGTGTTTTTAACAAGCGCCATAACCGCAAAGCTTAAAATTCCTCCGCAAAGGCTGTAAATAAGGCTGTAAGTGTTGCCGAAGGTCAGTCCGGCAAGCAATATTCTTATAATCGCTATTGCAAACGCTTCGCCGGGTTTAAGCTTATATAGCGCAACCACAACAACAAGGTTTGCAAGCCCGAGCTTAACGCCCGGAACTCCTATATTCAGGGGCAAAAGGCTTTCAAGGTAGCTCAGCGTAAACGCAAGCGCAATCATTATGCCGAAAACCGCCGCCCGTTTTGCTTTTTTATTCTTTTTCATAACTAAACTCCGGCGTCAATTTCGCTGTCGGCATTTTTATCAACAACGGTAATAACAACCTTGTGGGGAAGGCAGATAATGCTCTCCCCGTTTTTATTTATTTTCCTGTGGTGAACGCAGATTTGGTTTTTACAGTCCGCTTCTGAAACATAGGCAAAGCCGTCCTTGATAACAAGGGTGTTAGTTCCGTTTTCGGTTTTTATTTCGTATTCGGTATCCTCGTTCAGCGGCAGGGTTTCAACAACCTTTTTGTCCGCTTCAATACGAACGTAAGCGCCGCTTTGGGGTATAAAATGCAAAGCCGCAAATAAAACGGCTGCGGCTGCAAGAATTATTCCTATTACAATAAAATCATGTTTTTTCATAGCATTTTATACTGTTCAAAGCCCGACGAATAGCTGACGTTAAAGCTTTTGTCAACCCATACCGCCTCAACTCCGTCAAGGCCTTCAACAATTCTTTTGCCTTCGCTGAGCGGAATAATAAACAGCTGTGTTGAAAGCCTGTCCGCAAGGGCGGAATCCTTGCATATTACCGTAACGCCGGAAAAATATTCCGCGGGCATAAGCGTTTCGGGGTCTATTATGTGGCAGTAATTTTTGCCGTTATATGTGAAATATCGCTGGTAGTCGCCGCTTGTAACAACGCAAAGGTTTGTAAGGCTCAGCGCTTCAAGCGCGTCATTTTTTTCGCGGTCCGGGTTTTCAATCTGTATTGTCCATTTTGTTGAGCCGTCGCCCTTGTAACCGCGGGTTACAACGTTACCGCCGAGGTTGAGCATAAAGTCCTGCCATAAGCCGTTTTTCTCAATGAACTCGGCAAGCTTCTGCGCTGCAAAGCCCTTTGCAACCGCGCCTACGTCAAGCCTTAAAGCCTTGTCCTTAATGAAAACCGTGCTGTTTTTTTCGTCAATTACAAGGTCGTCAATATCGGTGTGACCGCTTGCCTTTTCAAGCTCCGCCGTATCGGGCAGCTTTGCGCTTTCGGGGTTTTCAAGCGCCGCTTCGCGCGCGTTGTGCCATATTTCAAGCACCGCGCCGAGGCAGATGTTAACACTTCCGCCGCTGTCGTTATACGCCTGCTTCCCGTATTTCAGCAGCTCAATTATATCCTTTTCAACCTTTACGGGAGCCTTTGCCGCGGTTTTATTCAGCGTGCATAGGTTGTTAACGCCTTCGTGCTCATTGTAAATGTCAAACAGTCCGTCAAGGCGTTTCAGCTCGTTTTCAACGGAATTCAGGCTGTTTTCAAAATCCGTCTTTTTGTTGTCATAGGCAATAACGGTTGTTATTGTGTCAAAAGCGTCTATGATGGTTTCGGAATAACGGACCGGACGGTAAAATTCACCGCAGCCTGACAGCGTAAAAGCCAATATTAATCCAAGCAGAATACAAACAGTTCTTTTCATTTAGAAGGTAACGCTTCCTCCGTTGTTTGATGAGGCAAGGCCTATATAGGATTTGCCCTTGTTGATTTCTATGTCTTTGCCTTCTTTGTCCTTAAGCCAAAGCTTGCCGCCCTTGATTTTCCAGGTAAATGTTCTGTACTTGCCGTTGCTTGCATAGTATCCCTTCCCGTGGCCCTTTTTTGCAACAATGCTGTCGTAGTTAAGGTAGGTGGTTGAGGAGCCCTTGTAAGGAACGGTAATGTAAGTTGTTGCGTCCATAAGAATTATTACGTTTGTAAACGCAACGTCCGTGCGCCAGTCCTGAGTGTGGTATTTCCTATCCTTTTTGGAATAGGTAAACGCTCTTGTGTCCGTACGGGAGGAGAATTTGCAGTTAACCCTGTTCGCGTCCTTCGTGCCCGCAGGGGTTGGCGTCTGTGCAAAATTAAGCTTTGTAAAATTCTTGTCCCTGCGCTTTTTGCGGAATTTCTTTTCCTTGATAACCTGCGGTAAAAGCTCGCCGTGAATTATTCCCCTGTGTTCCGAGGAAACGCTGCGCGTGTAGTCCCTGCCGAAAAGCTTGCCGCCGCTCATACCGTCAATGTGGTCAACCTTGTGGCTGTCAAGGTAGCCGTAGCCGCCCTTGTAGCCGTGGTTGTTGTGGCTGCCTCCCCAGTGGACAAAGATGCTGTCAAAAAGCTCGCTGAAACAGACGTACGGCGGGCGCGCGGAGCGGATAGGACCTACCTTTTCGGGTACCTTCGTGTAGTCTGCATAAAGCCAGAGCATACGGCTTATTCCGCCTTCAACCTCGCCTTCAACAATAATGTCGGAGGAGCCGATTGCCCACTGCGGTCTTGCGGGGGAAAGGTTTTCAACAACTATTGCAACGGGACGCTTTCCTACTGCCTTGGGGTTGAATTTTTCCGAGCCCGTAAGCGGGTTGCCGAGGAAGGGCGGTTCGGTTGTCGTTTCGGTAACGGTTGTGGGTGCCGTTGTTGTGGGTTCCTCCTTTTTTGCACAGCCGAAAAAGGCTGAAATAAGTACAATTGTCAAAAAAAGTGCAAAAATTCTTTTCATCGCGGTTGCCTCAATATCTGTTGATAATATAAATCTACTATACCATATATAGTTTTTTATTTCAATATTTAAAGTTTAAAACCTCTTTTGTAATTTTTGTATTAATAGAAATATGTTGCTTATTACAACAAAATATGCTAAAATAAGCTGTTGTATTATAAATATTAGTATATTTAGAAGGAGGTGACGGCTTGGCTAAGGACAATTATTTTGATAACGAGGACGATATTGTTACCAAAAAAACTGTGGCAAACAGTATCAAACCCGTGTTTTCATCACTGCTCAGTAAAATAAACGACCAGAAAGAGCTTCAGGCAAAGCAAAAGCATGCAGTAATTGACGAAAGGCTTGACACGCCGTCATTCCCCGAGGATATACTTGAGCTTATAAATGCAGACGCGTATGAAATTACAACCGATATTGCCGAAAAGGCAGAGGCGGACGTAAAAGCAAACGCAGAGCATATGGCTCAGGTGCGCGCAAAGCATGAGGAAGAAAAAGCAAAAGCCGAAAAGGAAACTCATTTAGAGCCTGTTCCGGAGCCTAAGCCGAGCAACGCAATTACAGTAAGCGCAAATGCAAGGGAGGAGAGCTCCGAAAGCCCGGATGTTGTTGACGCAATCAGGGCATTTTCCCATAAAAGCGGTGAAAAGGTAACCCTTGTTGCGCGCAATATCAGGGAAAGCGCAGTTGCGGTTGCCGCTGTAATTGAGGAAAAGGAAAAAAGCTCAAGCAAGTTCCACCGCGCGCTTGTAATATTCTTTATGATGCTTGTAACAATAGTTGTTTTCGTCTGTGTTATCGCAGCGTTTATGCACCAGATGAACGTTGAAAACGACAGAATAAGCAAGTTCAATTCCGAAGCGGGCAAGGTGTGCGCCGATTATATTAATTCCTACGGCACGCCGAGCTATGAAAACCTTTATAAAACCTACGGCGTTGACGGCTGCCGTCTTACGGGGCTCTGCTTTGTAAGAGAGCTTGATTTTGACGACGACGGAACAAGCGAGCTGATGCTTTCCTACAACAAGAACGGCGCGTATTATAACGATGTCTGGGGCTTTAACGAAAAGGACGAGTTTTCCGTTCTGTTCAGCGAAAAAACCGCCCAGTCGGATAAAAAATCCAAGGACGCTTATTCAACCCTGTACCGCAGGAACAACAAATATTATATAGGCGTTCATGATGAAAAGGATTTGAAAAAGATTGCTCTTTATCAGCTCAAGGGCGATAAATTCACAAAGCGCTATGACTGTGAATACAATTCAAAAGCGCAGTCCTACGCCGTTGACGGCAAGGACGATACCACTGCGTTTGAGCGTATCAAGTATTCCGTTTTCAAGCCGGAAAAGGCCGCCCAGGAAGCCGATAAGGCTGAAAAAATGATTGACGGCTTTGCCGGTAAATCCGGCGTTTCAACCGTTTCAACAAAGGTTGGAAGGAAGAAGGCTTATTACAATATCGTTCAGGAATACAATAAGCGTTACGGCGCCGCAAAGTATACCGAAAAGAACGGAGAGGCATATATTGAAGGTCTTGCGGTTGTTGATTTGATTGACTTTGACGGCGACGGCAAGAGCGAGCTGTTCCTGATTTACCGCAAGCCGATTAAGGTCCGCAACGAGGGTACGGAGGAATACACCTATTACGAGGTTGAAACCTACTGCTGCGAGATTTACCGTTACACGGGAACAAAGGCGGTTATTGCATATTCAAGAGAGGGAATTTCCGAAATGCCCGATGAGGGCAAGGACAGATTCTATATCCTCAAAAAGGACGGTAAGAAGACCTATTACTGCAACAACAGCTTTAATATCGGCAACTACGGTCAGAATATTACCGCAACCTCAGCCGTTTACGAATTTGACGGCAACGGCTTTACCTCAAATGCCACTGCTTCGTATGAAACGCAGTACGGCTATACCGAATATTTCCTTGACGGTGAAGAGGTAAGCAAATCCGAATTTGATGAAAAAGGCTGGCTGGTTCCGTTCTTTGACGGTGAAACAAACAGCTACAATAAGAGCGAATACAGCGTTGTTTACTTGCAGCGCAGTACCAAGGAGAAGAGCAGCGTAAGCTCACAGGTTGATACAACCGTTAAGAACATCCAGAAGCTCAACTCCGCTTATTCAGCAGATTAAAAAAGACGGGCACGGGGCACCCTGCATAAATAGTTTCAGCCCTAAAATCACATCTTTTTAGCTACAACGTCATTAAAAATCGGGTTAAGGCGGCAAGCCTTAACCCGATTTTGTGCTTTGTTCTAACAAAAAATCTGTTGATTTTAGGGTG
>JAFYGD010000030.1 GCA_017543415.1 Eubacterium sp.
CGTTCTTGTCATATCCGAATGGTAGCCCTTATAGGTTGCCCCGAAATCGAAAAGAACAAAATCGCCCTTGTTAATCACCTTATCGGACGGAACGCCGTGGGGCATGGAGGTGTGCGCTCCCGTTAAAAGAATAGTGTCAAACGAAAGACCGTAGGAGCCGTTTTTAGCCATAAGATAGTCAAAATATGAGGCAAGCTCCTTTTCGGTTTTTCCTGCTTCAACGTGGTTTAAAAGCTCGGTAAACGCAGCTTCCGCAATGGCGTTTGCCTTTTTCATATAGATAATTTCTTCGGGCTCCTTGCGGTTTCTTATACGCATAAGCCTGTCGTTAAGGTCAATGAGCTTTACTCCGCCGAGCTTTGCAAAAACCTTCTGGTACTGCAAAAGGCTTATGGTTTCGTTTTCAATAACAAGCGAGGTTATGCCGTGCTTCTCCGCAAGCCTTTTAAGCTCCGTGTAAAAATCGGTATCGGGCTCAATTGCGGTCAGCCCGGTTTCCTTTGCATTTTCCTGCGCAGTTTCAATGTACCTGCTGTCAACAATGTGGTAAGCGCCGCCGTCCTTGGTAATGAAAACCATACCCTCGCTCGGCGAAAAGCCGCACATATAATGCATGTTAGCTTCGTTTAAAAGAAGTATTGCGTCTGCGTTCAGCTCGTTTAAAAGACCGAACGCTTTTTCTTTGTTCATCATTTTTATCACCCAGTCAATTATAGCATAAAAATGTTAATTTTCAACATTGACTTTGAAAGTTACTTATGTTACTTTAAAGTTATAAAATAAAGGAGTAATATTATGGAAAAGTACCTTATCAATCCAAACGAGAAAATAGCAACAATCAACAAGGATTTGTACGGCCATTTCAGCGAGCACCTCGGGCGCTGTATTTATGAGGGAATTTACGTCGGCGAAAACAGTAAAATTCCCAACGTAAACGGTATGAGGAGCGACGTTGTAGCCGCTCTTAAGGAAATGGGAATTCCCGTTTTAAGGTGGCCGGGCGGCTGCTTTGCGGATGAATACCACTGGAAAGACGGTATCGGCGAAAAGAGCAAAAGAAAGAAAATGATTAATACCCACTGGGGCGGCGTTGTTGAGGATAATTCCTTCGGCACGGACGAGTTCTTTGAGCTTTGCCGTCAGCTTGGCTGTGACGCTTACGTTAACGGCAACGTTGGCTCGGGCACCGTTCAGGAAATGAGCGAGTGGGTTGAATACATAACCTTTGACGGCGTTTCACCGATGGCGGAATTAAGGGCGAAGAACGGCCATAAGGAGCCGTATAAGCTTAAATATTTCGGCGTTGGAAATGAAAGCTGGGGCTGCGGCGGCTGTATGGACCCCGAGCATTACGGCAACCTTTTCAAACAGTACAACACCTACTGCCGTACCTATAATAAGGATAATCCTATCTCCCGTATTGCCTGTGGTCCCAACGGCGGCGATTACCACTGGACAAAGCAGGTTATGGATAAGGTAAAGCACCACGCAAACGGTATTTCGCTTCACTATTACACCCTCCCGCGCGACAGCTGGGACGATAAGGGCAGCGCAACCGAATTTGACAGAAACGAATACGATGCAACCGTTAGCAAGGCGTTTCGTATGGACGAGCTTATTACCAACCACCTTGCAGCAATGGACAGCGTTGCGCCGTGGAAGCCCGTTAAGCTTGTTGTTGACGAGTGGGGAACCTGGTACGACGTTGAGCCCGGTACAAACCCCGGCTTCCTTTATCAGCAAAGCACAATGCGAGACGCGATTGTTGCCGCTTTAACGCTCAACATCTTCAATAAACACGCAGACAGGCTTTTGATGTGCAACATAGCGCAGACAGTAAACGTTCTTCAGTCCGTAATTCTTACAGACGGCAAGAAGATGGTTAAAACGCCTACCTATTACGTTTTCAAGCTCTTTAAGGAGCATCAGAACAACACTCTTCTCGGTTCGTTTATTACAACGGAAAAGCTTTATTCAGCCAACAACAAAAAGGAATTTCCGCAGCTTGTTGAAAGCGCCTCCGTTGATGAAAACGGCGTGATTTATTCAACTGTCGCTAATACCTCGTCAACCAAAAGCGCTAAAATCAAATGTCAGATAGCGGATACAAAGGTTAAAAGCATCAAGGCTGAAATTATTACCGAAGAGTGCCACGCCAAAAACGAATTTGACTGTGAAGAAAAGGTGTTCATTAAGGAGTTCACTTCCTTCAGACAGCTCAAAGACGGCTTTACCGCTGAACTTCCCGCCTGCTCGGTAGTTAAGTTTACGATTGAAAGATAATGAATAACTGTAAAAAATGCCTTCTTCTTGAAGCGGGCGAAAGCGTAACCTATAAGGAAATATATGAATACATCGGCTCGCTTGATAAAAGCGCTCTTGCCGAAAAGGCTGTAACCGAAAACAGGCTCGGTTTTTGTAAAAGCTGCGAAAGCCTTATTTCGGGAATGTGCCTTAAATGCGGCTGTTACGTTGAAGTAAGGGCACGCCTTAAAGACGGAAACTGCCCCGATGAAAAATGGTAATTATATGGAACAGACAAAATTTTACTTAATAACCGATACTCATTTTTATAAGCATTCGCTCAGCGAATATGACAACGAGTATTATGACGACTTTATGCATTATGAGCAAAAATGCTTTGCTGAAACTCAGGCTATTAACGAGGCTGTGTTTGAATACCTTGAAAACGCCGACGAAGCGGACACCCTTCTTATTGCGGGCGACCTTTCGTTCAACGGCGAAAAGGAAAGTCACCTTGCTTTCATTGAGCATCTTAAAAAGCTTAAGGAAAGTGGAAAGCGCGTTCTTGTAATTACGGCGGACCACGATTTCAAGGACAATGCGGACGGCTGCTTCGGCTTTGATGAAAACGGCTGGATTCACCCTGAAAGCACACCGCGCTCAGAGCTTATTGAGCTTTATAAGGATTTCGGCTTTGCAGATGCGATTGCCGTTGACGAGCAGCACCTTTCATATGTTTATCAGCTTTCTGACGGAGTAAGGCTTTTAGCACTTAATAACGACGGTACGGCAGACGGACGCCGCGTTTTTGAGGAAAGCCATATTCAGTGGATTTTGGAGCAAACCAAAAAGGCAAGGGAAGACGGCCAGATGCTCTTTGCAATGAACCATTATCCGCTCCTGCCCGGTCAGCCTATCCTTTCTCTTGTAAAATCAGCGTATCAGAAGGACGCATATGAGGTAACAAGGCTCCTTGCGGACGAGGGCGTACACCTTGTTTTCACGGGTCATATGCATAACCAGAGCATTAACTGCATAACTACCGAAAAGGGCAATAAGTTTTACGACGTATGCACGGGCTCAATTATTGCTGACCCGTCTGTTATCCGTCTTGTAAGCATAATTGACGAAGAAACCGTTGACATAAAAACCCTTGAAACGCCGGACTTTGAGTGGGATACAAAGGGCAAAACCTGTAAACAATACCTTGCGGATTTATTTGATAATATGATTGTCAATGTGCTTTACGATATGGCGTATGATACCGAAAGAATGATGGGCAAGTTCCATATTGATAAAAAGCTTAAGCCTGTTTTTAAATCGGTAGGTAAGGTCCTGCAAAAAACGACTATCGGCGGACTTGGCCGTTTTATGCATTTTAAAGTGGATAAAAGCATTAAAAAGCTTAAGGTTAAGGATTTTGCCGCAGAGCTTGTACGTATGGTGTTTGAGGGAAATCAGTACTTCGCTCCCGGTACGCCAAAGGGAGACGCGCTCATAGCCTTTGTAA
>JAFYGD010000031.1 GCA_017543415.1 Eubacterium sp.
GGGCATACGCATACTGCGGCAGCGACAGTAAAAACAAAAGCGCCAAAGAAAATGATAAAAGCTTTTTCATATATTATTATAATCCTTACTATAAGTCTTAAATCATTTTAACACAAAGCGTACTTTTATTCAACAAAAAAAGCGTTCCCGAAGGAACGCTTTTAATATTAAGATTAGTCAGCCTTGGGAGCGTAGTAATCAACAAGACGAACAAGCTTGTTGTACTTGTCAATTGAATTCTCGGCAGCAATGCTGAAGAGCTGTTCAGCCTTGCCCGGGAAGGAACGCTTAAGGGATGAATATCTTGTTTCACCGTTGATGAATTCAACATAGTCAGAGGTGGGTTCTTTGCTGTCAAGCGAGAACGGATTCTTACCTTCTGCGATAAGAGCAGGATTATATCTGAAGAGGTTCCAGTAACCTGCGTCAACTGCCTTCTTCTGCTCGAACTGATTGAACGGCATCTTGATACCGTGGTTAATACAGGGAGCGTAGCAGATGATGATTGAAGGTCCGTTATAAGCAGCTGCTTCCTGGAATGCCTTTAAGCACTGATTGTAGTTAGCGCCCATAGCAACCTGAGCAACGTAAACGTAGCCGTAGCTCATAGCGATAGCTGCAAGGTCCTTCTTCTTAACTACCTTACCGCTTGCTGCAAACTTGGCAACAGCGCCGGTAGGAGTAGCCTTTGAAGCCTGACCGCCTGTGTTTGAGTAAACCTCAGTATCAAATACAACGATATTAACGTCTTCGTTAGAAGCGATTACGTGGTCAAGTCCGCCGAAGCCGATATCATAAGCCCAGCCGTCGCCGCCGAAGATGAACTGATACTTCTTAGCAGCATAGTCTGCATCCTTAAGGAAGTCCTCAGCAGCAGCCTTAGCCTCGCCGTCAAGAGAAGCAGCCTTGATTGCAGCGATAAGTGCAAGAGCGTCAGCCTCGTTCTTGGAAGCGTCTTCATAAGTTCCGAGCCAAGCGTCAGCCTCTGCAATACCTGCCTTGGAAAGAACGAGAGCGTCCTGAGCAAGTCTTTCACGAATCTGCTTCTGAGCAAGGTACATACCGTAACCGAACTCAGCGTTATCCTCAAAGAGTGAGTTTGACCAGGCAGGGCCGTGGCCGTTCTTATCTACAGTATAAGGAGTTGAAGGTGCGGAGCCGCCCCAGATTGAAGAACAACCCGTTGCGTTTGCAATATACATCTTGTCGCCGTAAAGCTGTGTTGCAAGCTTAGCATAAGGTGTTTCACCGCAGCCTGCGCAAGCGCCTGAGAATTCAAGATAAGGCTTCTTATACTGAACGCCGATTAAGGTGCTTGTTGCAACTGTGGGCTTAATCTCTGTATCAACAAGAGCGTCAAATACCGGCTGAGCGTCAAGCTGAGAAGCGATGGGCTTCATGGTAAGTGACTTGGTGGGACATACGTTAGCGCAGGAAGCGCAGCCCGTACAGTCAAGTGTTGAAACGATAAGAGCATACTTAAGGCCTGTGTTCTTGGGAACCTTAAGCTCGGCAGTCTTGGTGTTTGCAGGAGCTGCTGCAAGCTCTTCATCGGTAAGTGCTACAGGACGGATTACAGCGTGGGGACAAACCATAGCGCAGCGGTTACACTGAGCGCAGGCAGTCGGGTCCCATTCAGGTACGTTAACTGCAATACCTCTCTTTTCGAAGGCAGCAGAACCCTGCGGGAATACGCCGTCCGGGCTGTTAAGGAATGCAGATACGGGAAGGTCGTCACCGTGAAGTCTGCCAACCGGGTCAAGAATGTTCTTAACGAAATCCTTCATTTCCGGCCTATCTGTATCAACGTTGATTTCACGCGGTGCGTCAACAGCGTCTTTCCAGGAAGCAGGTACGTCAACCTTGATAACTTCCTTGGAGCCTCTGTCAATACCGTTGCAGTTGGAATCAACGATAGCCTGTCCCTTCTTGGAGAACTTGGCAATTACCTTTTCCTTCATATAGCCGATAGCTTCCTCAACGGGAAGAATTCCGCTGATTGTAAAGAATGCGGACTGAAGAATTGTTGAAGCACGTCCGGGAAGACCAACCTCCTCGGCAATCTTGATACCGTTGATGATATAGAAGTTAATATCGTTTTCGGCAATATAGCGCTTCATTGATGCAGGGAGGTTTGCATCAAGCTCTTCAGGGCTCCAGATGCAGTTAAGAAGGAAGGTTCCGCCGGGAAGTAAATCCTGAACCATATCGTACTTATCTACATATGAAGGATTATGGCAGGCTACGAAATTAGCCTTATTGATAAGATAAGTTGAAGTAATCGGTGATGAACCGAAACGAAGGTGGGATACGGTAATACCGCCTGACTTCTTACTGTCATAGAAGAAGTAACCCTGAGCATACATATCGGTATGGTCGCCGATAATCTTAATGCTGTCCTTGTTAGCGCCTACGGTACCGTCAGAGCCAAGGCCCCAGAACTTACATGAGGTTGTACCTGCAGGAGTTGTATCCGGAGTTTCGGTAACAGGAAGTGAAAGACCTGTTACGTCATCTTCGATTGAAAGAACAAACTGCTTCTTCGGCTCTGCTGCAGTCATATTGTTGTAAACTGCGATAACGTGAGCAGGAAGAGTATCCTTTGAGCCAAGACCGTAACGACCGCCGTATACGGGAACCTGGTCAAACTTTGAGCCGCGAAGAGCAGCAACAACGTCAAGGTAAAGGGGTTCGCCGAGTGAACCGGGCTCCTTAGTTCTGTCAATAACAGAAATGCTCTTAACTGTTGAAGGAATAGCATCAACAAGGTGAGCAGCAGAGAACGGTCTGTAAAGGTGAACGCAAACCATACCTACCTTTTCGCCGCGAGCGTTAAGGAAGTCTACGGTTTCCTTGATTGTATCGCAAACGGAACCCATAGCGATGATAACTCTTTCAGCGTCCTCAGCACCGTAGTAGTTGAAAAGCTGATAGTTGGTTCCGATTTTTTCGTTAACCTTGTCAAGATACATCTGGGTTGCAGCAACAGCGTCGTTGTAATACTTATTACAAGCCTCTCTGTGCTGGAAGAAGATATCTGAATTTTCGGCAGAACCGCGAAGAACGGGACGCTCCGGATTGAGAGCTCTTGCACGGAAATCAGCTACGTCCTGCATATCGATAAGGTCGCGGAGCTCTTCATAATCCCAGGTTTCAATTTTCTGAACTTCGTGAGAAGTACGGAAACCGTCAAAGAAATGAAGGAACGGAACGCGGCTCTTAAGAGTTGCAAGGTGAGCTACCGCACCGAGGTCCATAACCTCCTGTACGTTAGCAGAGCAGAGCATTGCATAACCGGTCTGGCGGCAAGCCATTACGTCTGAATGGTCGCCGAAAATGTTAAGCGCGTGAGTAGATACACAACGAGCCGAAACGTGAATAACGCTCGGAATAAGCTCACCGGCAATCTTATACATATTGGGAATCATAAGTAAAAGACCCTGTGACGCTGTGTAGGTTGTTGTTAAAGCACCTGCTGAAAGTGAGCCGTGAACAGCACCTGCTGCACCTGCTTCGGATTCAAGCTCGGCAACCTTAACTGTCTGGTTGAAAAGATTCTTCACGCCTTTTGCAGCCATAGCGTCGGTTTCTTCAGCCATGGGTGATGAAGGAGTGATAGGATAGATAGCAGCAACCTCGGTAAACGCATAGCTTACGTGAGCGGCAGCGCTGTTACCATCCATGGTTTTCTTTTTTCTTGCCATCGGAAATAACCTCCCATAAAAAAATTACTGATTGATTTGAATAGTGCGAAAAACGGAATTCCGCAACTAACCAGCGTATATTATAACACCTCAATATGCAATTTTCAATAAAATAATTAAATTTAACTAAATTGTAATATTAAAGGGAGAGCTTTCACTCTCCCTGAACATATCAGTCGTCATCGCCGATAAGGATATCCATTCCTATCTGGGAAATGTCAATAAAGCACTTATCCTTATCCGTTTTTATCTTTTTAACAGTATCAACATTAACAAGCTTTGCGGTAAGCGTAACGGTTCCCTTATACTTTTCCTTTGTTTTGAATTTGATAACCGAGCCGTCAAAAGTAACCTTTTTTGAAAGGATTTTTTCACGCTTTTTGCCGTCCTCTTCAATGTAAAGAACAAGCTTATCCTCTTCGTTATTCCTTGCGGGAAGCTGAATACTGATTTCTATTTCACGCGTTATATCCTGTTCCTTGGTTTTTGCAGTGGTTTCAACCCACGCGCTTTCGCTGTTGCCGGCTTTATGCTTAATAATAGCGCGGAGCCTGAAAGCATATTTGGTAAACGAGGTAAGGCCGGAAATTTCAATCTGAGTTGCGTCAAGCTTATCGTCAATTACCTCCCAGTCGCCGTCGGGAAGATGCATATATTCAAGCTCATAGTAATCGCAGGTTACGCTCTTCCAGCTTAAAGTCAGGCTTGTTTCGGTAATTTTTGAGGCTTTAAAGTCAGTTGGCGTGTTGGGATTTTTAACCTTGGAAACGGGCTGGGTAGTTGTTTCCTTTTCAGTGGTTTTTTCTTCCTCTTTATTCTTCTTTTTTGTGCTTTCCTCGGCAATGCTGCTTTCCTTTTCCGAAACGTTTGCTTTCTTTTTGTTTCCTTCAGCCTTTTCGGTTACGGGATTGCCGTCTTTATCCGTTACCGCCTCGCCGTTTTTATCGGTTACAACAACGGTTGAAGGCTCGTCTGACGGATTCTCGTTATTATCGGGCTTTGCCTTGCAGGCTGCAAAGGATAAAGCAATTACCGCCGCAAGGAAAACCGCTGTAAGTGATTTAAAATATTTCATAGTATTACTTCCTTTTAGTTAGTGTAACGGTAAGTATAAACCGCAATAATTAACAGAGTATTAAATCAATGTAATAATAAATTTAATTGTTTTTGATTCGCCGGGGTTAAGAACGGTCATACCGCGTTTATTTTCAAACACCGCGGTTTCATCGGAACAATGGGAAATACCGCTCCACGGCTCAAGCGCAACAAAACTTGCTTTATTACAGGCAGACCATATAAGAAGGTTTTCCATATCGGAATACTCTATTTTTACTCCCCTGCCCTTCGGTCCGATTAGGGTTGCGCATTTTGACTCAATACTATCAAAAACCATTGCGTCATTTTCCTCAAAAAGCTCATGGCGCAAATTAATTGTATCGCTGCTTTCAAGCACGGGATAACGCTTATTTACGTCAACAAGCCCCGTTATATGGTCCGGACGGAGAACGCTTTTTGTAAACGGTTTATCAAATATTACCTTATAATCCTCAAAACGCTCGCCGCTGCAGAGCGGGCAGTTAAAAGCGGGGTGACCGCCGATAACAAACGGAAGCTTTTCGCTGCCGGTATTTGTAATTATATACTCGTTTGTAACCGAGGCTCCGTCTATTGAATATCTGATTTTAAGCTGATAGTCAAACGGAAAGGCTTCCCTTGTTTTTTCGTTTGAATTCTGAACAAACGTTACTGCAGTTTCGCTTTGTTCAAGCACTTCAAAGGGGTTGATTCTTGCAACGCCGTGGCGCTTCATTGTGCATTTTTTACCGAAGGCATACGCTTCGCCGTCGGGAAGAACGCCGACTATCGGGAAGCAAACGGGCGCCTGGCCCGACCAGTGCTCCTCATCTCCCTGCCACAGGTATTCAATACCGTCTTTTTTAAGGGAATTGAGCATTGCGCCGTCAAGCCCGAGCGCAACCTCGGCTGCCTCGCTTTTTATATAAAATTTCATATTTTCACCTCGGAAAACATTATAAACCAAAAATATGTTCAATGCAATATTGAAAAGTCTTACAATATGGTATACAATAATAAAAACAGGTTAAGGAGAAAGCTTTATGAATATATCCGATTACATTCACGAAACAATATTTGAAGAAAAAGAAAAATACATTTATTTATACGAGCTTTTCTGGGCTAATTTTGAGGAAGAGGGCTTTGTTATTACCGACGAAGCCGGAGGCGAAATTGACAGCGTTTTCAAGGCGTTTGCAATTCAGAACATAATAGGCGAATTTGTTTACCGCCTTTACGACGAGGTAAACGAAACGGATTATGAGGACGTTATTGACAGCCTTGAGGCGGCGGGCTTCGGTATGGACAAAATACTTGCCTACTGTGAAAACAACCCCGAAATAGAATGTGACGAAGAAGACAGCGGCGCAACGGTTAAAAACGCGCTTGACTACATTACGGAAATTACCGCAGACAAGCTGCTTGAGCTGTTTTCGGCTGACGATTTGTTTGATTACCTGTTTTCCGCAACGTACGATTTTGAGCAGGATTTCACCTTTGCGTTTGAGGATGTTGACGAATTCACAGCCTTTGTTGACAGCAACTCAGACCGCCTTGACGAATACAAGGAGGAATATCCTGCCGTTATGCAGTGGATTGAGCAGGGTATGATTGTATAAAAAAGCACTGCATGCAGTAAACACTATTAAAAGAACACGGGTTTTTACCCGTGTTTTTTGTCTATATGAAAACTTTTTATAAATTTCGACTGAAAATGCTGTTCATAAGAATAGATTTAATATATACTTAAAACAGCATTTGGAACAAATGATTTTCATTTGTCAAGCCCTAATTTTCAATTAATTATGTCTTTTTTTGTCGTTTTTTTGTACATTTTTGCAAATCGCATTGATATAATTAATTGTTTTATTTAATTATGTAATTGGAGTTGAAACTATGAGCAAGAAGAAAAAGATTGCGTTATTCATAATCATATTTACATTCTTGTTGGTTGGCACTGTTTTTCTTTTAAATACAACAAGTTATTCTTTTGTAAAAGCAAGAGCAGTGAATTACCTTTGCGATAAATACGATGCTGACAAGGACGAATTTGAACTTGTTGATTATAAACATTCTAAACTATATATTGCAAGTTCCGGGGAGTGGGTACAGCATTTAGCATTTAGCGATTTTTCATTTGAATTCAAGTATAAAGATAAGAATTTTTTTGTAAATAGATATAAGGGTAAACTTTATGATGATTATCAAATAGACGATATTGAA
>JAFYGD010000001.1 GCA_017543415.1 Eubacterium sp.
CAGTCAAACGCAAAGTTAAAGCGCTCGGTGTTTTTAAATTTGATGTCAAGCAGCTTGCCCTTTTCGTTTTCCGTTGTGTCAATGAAATCTTCGCAAAGCAGCTTTTCCGTAGCTCTTGTTGAAACAATGCTTTCGCGGATTTTTTCCTCCTTGGTTTCCTTGCCGGGAAGAACAACTGCAAGAAAAACGCAGTCCTTTCCGTCTATGGCAATCATACCGTGGGGGGTTGAGGAGTTGTAGTAAATCGAATCGCCCTCGTGAAGGACGGCGCTGTTTGCGCCAACCTGTACCTTAAGCGTTCCGCTTATAACAAGGTCAAATTCCTGACCGCTGTGTTTTGTTAAGTGAATCGGCTTATCCTGAAGCTCCTCCGCGTATTCGTATTTAACCCAGTAGGGCTCCGCAATCTTGTGCTTGAATTCGTGGGCAAGGTTTTTAATGGTAATGCCTTCCTCTTTGGCGGTTTCCTTACCTTCGCCCGCGCGGGTTACGGTAAAGCTTGAAAGGTGGGCGCCCTGTCCTTCAAGAAGCTCGGTAATTTCAATGCCGAATGCAAGCGCGCATTTGTGAATAAAGGTAAAGGGTAAATCCTGCGCACCGCTTTCGTAAGCGATGTACTGCTCCTCGGTTACCTCTGTTTTCTTCGCCATTCTTGAAGTTGACCAGCCCATGATTTCACGGGTACCCTTAATTCTTGACGCAACCTCAGAAAGCTGTGATAATACTGTGTTTTCGCTCATGGTTCTTCTCCTTTTTCAAAAATTCTTACTGTGGAAAATTTGATAGATTCGGGAAGACCTTGGGGAAATAAAAAACCGCCCCAAAGTTTCCTTTGAGACGAGAGTTGAAAACATTTCAGCACCCGCGGTACCACTCAAATTGCGCATTTGCGCCGCTCAGGCTCTATCAAGCCTTATGCCTTAACGCGGCAGGACGGGAAGCGCTACTCAGAATTTTTCGTACTTCCGGCTCGGAAGGGATAGGAACCTGAAAGCTCTGTTTACCGGGCTTGCACCGCCCCCGGCTCGCTTTGAAACTCGGAATTCGTCCGTCTTCGTCATCGCCTTTAAATTTTCATTTATTATATATCTCCTTTTTTCATTTGTCAACACTTTTTTTAAATTTTCAAAATTCAAAATTAACGGCGGACAAGTAACCCCGCCCCTGCAGACAACTTAAAATTTAATTGTTTCATATGCCTTTATTATTTGTTTTTGCAAAAATTTATTGACTTTAAAACCGGTTAATGCTAATATTTTTCTAATGTTTATTTTTGCGGCAAAGGAGAACATTATGAAAATCAGAGAGGAACAAACCTTCGGTATTGCAAGGAAAATCAAGGCTAATATGACCGGCGAAAGCTGGGAGCATATTACCCACAGCGTTGTTTCTTACGAGGCTGACGTTACGGAGCTTATGCCCCTGATTAAAAAGATGAACGAAGGCGCAACCAAGGAAAACAAAATCACGGTTAATTCGGTTATGCTTAAAATTATAACCGAGGGAATCAAGGTTATGCCCCTTATCAATTCCCACCTTGAATTCAACCGGAAGCTGGTACGCGGAACCCTTAAGGTATTTGATACAATTAATATTTCAATTCCCATGGTCCTCCCCACCGGTGAAATGATGACGGTAAACCTTCGCGATATGGAGCAAAAGAGCATTTCCGAAATGGACGAGGCTGTTAAGGAAACCGTTAAAAAAGCGCAGAACAGCGATATAAACGAGGCGCTTTACGGAGTGTCCTTTAACGATACGATTACGGGGCTTAAAAAGGGCAAGGTGCTTCAGGCGGCGCGCCGTCTTTACGGCTCAAAAATGCCGGGTAAGCACAAGGTTAAAACCTTAAGCGGAGATGAAAAGAAAAAGTACTATTCAATTCCCGAGGACGAGCGCCTTTCCCAGAAGGATTTGGAGCAGGGAACGATTACCGTTTCAAACCTCGGCTCCGTTTACCGCGAGGGCTCGCAGCGCTGCTATATGCTTCAGATTGTACCGCCCCAGACCTGCGTAATCGCTTTGCTTTCTATAAGAAAGGAACCCGTTGTTGTAACCGATGAAAACGGCGAGGATAAAATTGCAATCCGTCAGATTTTACCGATGACTCTTGCGTTTGACCACAGGGCTTACGATTACCCCGATATTATCCCGTTTTTCAGAAGGCTTGACGAGATTTTTGCAAATCCCGAGGTTGTTAAAAACTGGAAATAATTTAAAGGACCGCGTTGGGCAACCCTTTTGCGGTCTTTATATTTAATAGTCATTTATCCATTATCGTTTTTTTATACATTATTTGTATAATATCAATTGACTATATTACATCAATTTGTTAAAATATTCACAGTTAAACTGTGTTAGTATGCTTTTTAACATTACCTATGAAATAAGGAGAGTTTTTATGGCTGACAAGATGTTAGGTTACGCTCCCGAGTGGACTTACGACGATTCAATTCCCGTTCGTGAGCCTATTATGAAACTCGGCAAGATGATTACCGACAGAATTCCGATTGTACTCGGCATTCATAAAATCACAAAGCAGGACCCTGAATACTGGGCAGTTGCTACAATCTGTCCTACAGACGAGATGGCAGAGGTTGCAATGAGGATGAAAAAGCGTCATCCCCGTACTTTTGCCGATATGAAAAAGCTCGTTGCAAACATGAATATGACCGATGAGTATCTTGAAAATCTGCTTGCACAGATGAGTGAGAACGGTCTAATTGAATGGAACTACGAAAATCCGCAGCATGAAAAGCAGTGGGTTCTTCCTATGTTCGTACCCGGCTCTGCCGAATTTTCAAACATGAACCATGAGATGCTTGAAAAGCACCCCGAACTTGGTATGTTCTTTGAAAGAATGACCCGTCTTCCGCTTGAAAAGGTTACTCCCATGGTGCCTCCCGGAGGCGGCGGAATCGGTATGCACGTTATCCCCGTTGAAAAAGCCATTGAAATGGAAAACGAGGCTATCGGCATTGAAAAGATTTCCCACTGGCTTGATAAGTATGAAGGCAAGTACGCTGCTTCTCCCTGCTCCTGCCGTGCTTCAAGAAAGACCTACGGCGAAGGCTGCGCCGACGACCCCGAGGGCTGGTGCGTTGCAGTAGGCGATATGGCTGACTATGTTGTTGAAACAAAGAAGGGCGGCCATTATATTACAAGAGAGCAGGCGCTTGAAATCTTCAAGCAGGGCGA
>JAFYGD010000002.1 GCA_017543415.1 Eubacterium sp.
GGCTTTTCAGACCTCGTCAAGGCGCGAAGGAAAGCTTGGCAGCAAGTTTTCAACGCTTAACGTAAGCAGCAAAAACGCTTTAATCAGAGCCTTTAAAAAGGCGGAGGACGGAGACGGAATTATTGTAAGAATAAACGAAGCTTCTGGCAAAGAGCAGAAAAGCGTTGCTCTTTCCCTTTTCGGTAATATTACCGAAGCGTGCGAGGTTTATTCAAGCGAAGAATTCAGAAAAGAGGCAAAGGTAAAAGACGGCAAGCTTATATTTGACCTTAAGCCCTACGGGATTAAGAGCTTCAGAATTAAGGTTGAGGCAGAGAAGAACAGAGCTAAAGAAAGCTTTAAAAAGCTTGAGCTTGAATATAACACCCAGGGAATTACAACCGACGAATACAAGGTAAACGTTATTCTTCAGGGCAGCGGCTGTTCCCTTCCCAACGAGCTTTTACCCGAAAGTCTTACCGTTCACGGAATATCTTTTAGACTTCCGAACGCGCAGATGGACAGGAACCTTCTTATACCTCGCGGACAGGAAATTGAAATACCGAAAGGCGTTACAAAGCTTTATATGCTTGCTGCAAGCACGCTTGAGGACCGAGAGTTCAGCGTTTTTGCAGATAATAAAAAAAGAACATTTACGGTTTATTCAATGAGAGAGCCGCTCGGCGTATGGGATATGGCGGGGCTTGGACAGACGGCAAAGATAAAGCCTGCAAGGGTTGGACTTGAGCTGACGCACACGCACCATCCCGAAGGAAATATTGCAAACGGAAAGGCGTATTTCTTCCTGTACGAAATTGATGTAAGGAACTGCAAAACGCTGACGCTTCCCGAGGACAGCAGGATAGTAATACTTGCAATGACGGGCGTTAAAAAGTTTTCAAACACTTATCTTGCAACCGAACTTACCGACACGGTAAGCGAGGATTACAAGGCAAGTCCGATACCTCCGATTGAAAAGCTGATTGACAAGGCTGATTTTGTAACTATCCGTGCAGGAAAGATACAGGACCAGATAAAAGGCGGTAAAGGAAAAGGTTTGAAAAGGGATAATATTATAACAAATATTATCCGTTCCTACACCAAAAGCGAATGGTAATATACAAATAGAATAATTTACGGAAAAACCCCGGCACAAGATATCGTGCCGGGGTTACTTTTTTGATGTTAAGGATTAATACTTTACATTAGTTTTCCACAATCAACGATGTGGAAAAGTTGGTTAAAAAAGTGGAAATTTGAACTGCAAAATGTGGAAAAGTAGGTGGAAAGTGTGAAAAATGTAAAGGTTTTTACCTTGCTGTACCAAAATTTACCCTTTACAGAGGAGTTTTCAATAGTGTTTTCAACATAACAAACTGTATAAAAAAACAGGGATGCAAGGCATCCCTGAATTGTATGTAATTATTTTCTGAAGAAGCTTACGATATCGTCAAATGCATCGTCATCGTTAGGAGTGAAGCTTGTTTCAGCAGGAGCAGGAGCATTCTCTGCAGGAGGAGCAACTGTCTTATTAGCTGTAGCTGACTTCATTTCCTTGGGTCCTTCTTCACCGAAACGTGTTGCGATAACGGTGATAATCATTTCATCCTCAAGTTCCTCATCAAAGTTAGCACCCCAGATGATTTCACAGTCAGGATGTACGCTCTGCATAACAACGCTTGAAGCTGCGTCAATTTCTTCAAGACCGATATCGGTTGAAGCTGTGATGTTAAGAAGAACGCCGCGTGCGCCGTCAATAGAAGTCTGAAGAAGCGGTGAAGAAATAGCCTGTGCAGCAGCCTGCTCAGCCTTATCCTTACCCTTAGCTCTGCCAACGCCCATGTGAGCATAACCTGCATCCTTCATGATTTCGGTTACGTCTGCAAAGTCAGAGTTTACAAGACCTGTTGCATTAACAAGGTCAGAGATTGACTGAACGCCCTGACGAAGAACGTCGTTAGCGATATCGAACGCATTAAGAAGAGTAATCTTTTCCTTGGAAACGAGCTTAAGGTTTTCGTTGGGGATAACCATAATGCTGTCAACATACTGTGCAAGCTCGTCAATACCTGCTTTAGCCTGGTCCATACGGCGCTTACCTTCAAATGCGAAGGGTGTTGTTACAACGCCTACGGTAAGAATACCCATATCCTTTGCCATTTTTGCAACGATAGGAGCAGCACCTGTTCCTGTTCCGCCGCCCATACCGGCAGTGATGAATACCATTTCTGCGCCCTGAAGTACGTCTGTGATTGATTCACGGCTTTCTTCAGCTGCTTTCATACCGATTTCAGGCTTTGCACCGGCGCCCATACCCTTTGTGGTCTTTTCGCCGATAAGGATTTTCTGTGTTGCTGATGACTTTGAAAGTGCAGGCTTATCAGAGTTGATTGCTACAAATTCAACGTCCTTTATATTACATCTGACCATACGGTTAACAGCGTTTCCGCCGCCGCCGCCTACGCCGATTACTTTAATGTTTACTACTCTGTTGTCATCTGTGTCGATTTCGTATCTGCCCATTATAATTCTCCTTAAATAGTATTCTTGTTTGGCTTATTCGCCGTACAAATGACATTGTAACAGTTTTGTAACCAAATTGCAATACTTTTTTACAAAATATTCTTCATTTTTTTTACAATCTTTTATACAGAAAGAAAAAACCGTTTGTTAAAAAGTAACAAAACGGTTTTTTTACTTTATTTTTCGCTGAAATATACCTGCTTATTATCTGTTACCGTTAAGACGCCCTCTGCCTGGGGATTACTTTCATTGAGCTTTTCAATAGCGGTAAGTGCAGAATATATTTTGTTTTCAAGGTTATCAAGAGTACCAAGCTTAATTGTTATTCTTGAATCGTAAACAATAAAGTTATTATTTATATCGGAAGAATATACTGCGGATAC
>JAFYGD010000032.1 GCA_017543415.1 Eubacterium sp.
GACTTTGTCCTTTTGTCCCTAAAAGCATTAAAAATTCCCTGCATACGCGAGTATGCAGGGAATTTTGTAATACATTTATGAACTAAAATTACTTTGTCAAAACTGCTTTGCATCCTAAAATCAGCAGATTTTTTGTCAGAACAAAGCACAAATGTCCGTTTGGGCTGACGCCCTAATGGACATTTTAATGTAGTTATGGCGGAAAAGATGCGATTTTTGGACTAACCTTCGTTATCGCACCTCGCCTTTACCGCAGGGCGTTATTTATTTGAGTTGGTCGAGCAGGCGGGCGGTTGAGTTACCGTCGCACATAGTTAAATACTTTGCTTTAAGCTCGTTATATCTGGTATAATCATAATTTTTGAAATCAAGTATTGCATTAATAAGCTGCTCTGCGTTGGTACACACGGGAGCCGGACACTCGGTTTCAAGGTCAATAAAGCTTTCCGTTCTTTTAATATCGTTTTTAGCGTCAAGCGAATAAACGATTACGGGCTTTCCCGAAAGCATAAACGAATAAAGCTCGGAGCTAAAGGGACCCACCGCTATATCGGCAATTACAAGAGTATCGTAAACCGTCATTTCCTCCGTAACGTCAATAATTGGATCCGAATAGTAATTTACCTCATCGGATTCGGCGCTGTCGTCAACAGGAGTAAAATAATCGTAATGCTTAAGTATTACAAAGTCGCGGCTAAGGTACTCATAAAGCAGGGATTCATCAAGATTATCGGTTTCACGCTCTTTGCCGAAATAGGCAACAACGCGCCTTCCGTCAAGCTCCGGATGGGCTGCATAGAACTTATCCATAAGCTTAACCCTGTACCTTCTGTCGGTAAATATATCGCCTTTAATATCGCCGACAACGAGCATTTCAATATCGTTTCCTACAGCGGTTCTGTAAAAGTCCGCGGCTTCCTCGGAAGGACAAACGATAGCGGAAAGGTTTTTAAACAGCGGCGCAAGCGCATACTGCTCCTTTTTAAGCCCGCTCCTGTATTCCTTGGTAATCTTGCCAAAGGTATTAAGCGGAAACGCGTTTTCGGGAAGAAGGATTACCTTTGTTTCACTGCGCATTTCAAGGCTGTCAAGGAAGGTGTTAGGTTGGTCGATAAGAATATACTCCGCCGAGGCGATTGTTTTGGTTACCTCCTCAAGGGAAACCTCGCCTCCGATAATTGTAAGCTCCTCACACTTTGCACGCCGGAGCATATGCAGTATTTCTTCGGAGTGAATATCAAATGCAACAATACTTCCCTTTTTGACAGGCTTCCTGATTTCTTTTGCGTAAATCGGCGCCGCATAATCCCTCTGCTCTTCAATAGCCGCAACCTTTTTGAAATACGGAAGTGTACTGCTTTCAACCTTGGGGATAGTATAAAAATGCTCAAAGCTTTCACAGGGCTTTTTATGCGCTTCAAGGTTTTCAAAGGCATATTCAAGTATACGCTGAGTTGCCTTACCGTCACACGAACGCATAAACTTATAGCGGAAGTCCTTTATTGCCTGCTTGTCAAAGCGCTCGTCAATATGCTTAATATAATCAAGCATTTCAAAATTTGTTTTTGCAATAAGACCTGGGGCAAGTTCAAAGTAATCATAGTAAAAGCCGCGCCAGTCAAAGTATTCGTCAAGGTCATAGGCAAAGAATATCAGCGGCTTTTCAAAAAGGCTGTATTCAAATACAAGCGAGGAATAGTCTGAAATACAGATATCCGAAACGCAGAGCAAATCCTCAATGCTCAACGAATCCGAAACGTCAAGCGCAAATTCGCTGTACTGCTTTTCAATCTGCGGTCTGTGCTTAACCACGGGGTGGTGCTTGAACAGGAGAACGTACTCGTCGCCGAGGGCTTCGTAAAACATCTTTACGTTAAGCATATCGGGAGTTTTTGCTCTTGCAACCCTTCCCCTGAAGGTGGGAGCGTAAAGAATAATCTTTTTGCCCCTTGCCTGCGGAATCTGATTATAAACGTTTTCATATGCCTGGGAAATAAACTCCTCACTGTAAAAAACGTCGGTTCTGCTTGAGCCCGTGGGCTGAACAATATCGCTGTCCTCGGGAAGATTCATTGCTTCCTTGTACGCCCAGACAACCTCGGGCGAGGACACCGTTACAAGGCTGTAATTCTTATTAAACGGGTGTTTAAGCTGTTCCTTACGGCTTGCACCGAAAATCAAATCGGCGGTTGAAAAGCCGAATTTTTTAAATGCGCCGCAGCCGTGCCAGAGCTGAATAACCTTTGTTTCGGGTCTGAGCGGAATTGCGGAAATAGCGTTTGAGCCTTCGTTAAGGAAAACATACTTTGCGGTTGCTATATCCTCAACTGCGTTGAAAACACGCCTTGCATAATCCGTACGCAAGGTGTTGCTGTTTAAAAGAAAATGGGCGTGAACCGTATAATCGTAATTATTAACGAGCTCGTCAAAATAACCTCAAAGCTGTTTGTGATGCGCGGGTGCCTTACCTCAACAAAAACAATTTTGTTTTCGTCAACGGGCTGCTTTGCCGCTTCACGGTAGATTTTGGGTATATTCCTGTCAAGCAGCTTATTGTTGAAATGGCGGTTGCCGGCAATCTTTATACGGCGCGTGATAAAGTCCGTTAAAAATTCGTAGCCGTCAAGCGCGGCTTTTTTTACTCGGTAAGAAAGTCCGCTTTCCTGAACAACTGCAACGCTGCTTTCATTATAATAGTTACGGTATAAATGTTCGCTCATTATTTCACCTCTAAAAGTGATTCTATCAATTCGGCGGCTCTTTGCGACGAGCAGCCGTCCTTATAGTCAAAAAATCTGTTTTTAAACGCTTCGGTTTTTTCCTGTTCAAAGTCCGAATTAAGAATACAGCTTACAAGCTGCTCCTGCGTTCTTACCTCTTTACCGGGAATAAAAGACTTGAAATCATAGTAAAAATCGCGGCTTTCAATATATTCCTCAAGGTCAAAGACGTAGAACAGCATAGGAATATCAAGCAGCGAAGCCTCAAAAACAACGCTTGAATAATCCGTGATAAGCAAATCGGTTACGAACAGCAAATCGTTAAGCTCGTCTTCACCGGACAGGTCAAAAACTCTGTTTTCAAGGTCTTTTCTGATTTGCGGCTTTTCCTTGCAGAAAGGGTGAAGCTTTACAATAAGCGCATAGTCCTCTCCGAGTGAATCCGCAAAGGCGTTAACGTCAAATTTATCTTCGGGATAGTAAGCGCTTTGCTGCCCCCTGCCCCTGAAGGTAGGTGCAAAAAGC
>JAFYGD010000033.1 GCA_017543415.1 Eubacterium sp.
AAGTTCTTTAAAACAGATAAAAAATAAAGCAGCGCATTAGCGCTGCTGTGGCGGAGAGCAAGGGATTCGAACCCTCGAGTAGGCTTTGACCCACTACACGATTTCCAATCGTGCTCCTTCGGCCAGCTCGGACAACTCTCCAAATATATTATATTATTTAATTGACTATGCTATTATACATTATAGATAATTAAATTGCAAGTATAATTTTGAGGTGGAATTATGTTTACTGCTAATGAGTCAAGATATGAAAATGCTGCGTTCAATTACCTGCCCGACAGCGGGCTTGCGCTGCCGAGGATTTCGCTCGGGTTGTGGCAGAATTTCGGCACTGACGCGGATTATGACGAAATACGCGATATTATACTCACAGCGTTTGACAGCGGTATTACGCATTTTGATTTGGCGAACAACTACGGTCCCGCACCGGGAAGCGCAGAAATAAACTTTGGCAAAATACTTAAAAACGATTTACTCCCCTACCGCGACGAGCTGATTATTTCAACTAAGGCTGGTTACGAAATGTGGGCAGGTCCTTACGGCGGAAAGGGCGGTTCAAGGAAATACCTTACAGCCTCGCTTGACCAAAGCTTAAAAAGGCTTGGACTTGACTATGCTGACTTGTTTTACCACCACTGTATGACGCCCGAAACGCCGCTGTACGAAACTGCGATGTGCCTTGGCGACATTGTACGTCAGGGCAAGGCTTTATACATAGGAATAAGCAATTACGACGGTAAAACAATGCACAGGATGAGCCACCGCTGTGAGGACTACAACGTACCGTTTGTAATAAACCAAAACCGCTACAACATCCTTGACAGAGGCATTGAGGAAAACGGGCTGAAGGAACAATCTGAAAAGAAAAAGAAAGGTATTATTGCCTTTTCACCGCTTGCACAGGGTAGACTTTCGGATAAATACAGAAACGGCGCGCCCGAATGCTCAAGGCTTTACGGAAAAGAGGAATACAGCAAAAACATAGGGCTTGACAGCAGGCAGATAAACATTATTGCCTCCCTTTCCGACCTTGCGCACGAAAGGGGCGAAACGCTTTCACAGCTTGCAATAAAATGGCTGCTGAAAAACGGCGTTACCTCTGTACTTATAGGGGTAAGGACAAAGGCGCAGCTGCTTGAAAACCTTAAGGCGCTTGAGGGCAGCGACATCTCCGATGAGGAAATGAAAAGAATTGACGAGATATGCAAAAACGGATGAGGTTATTCCTCATCCGTTTATTTTTGTTCTTCATATGCTAATTCAGCGCCGGCTTTGAAGGTAATGCTTTTAACTATTTCATCGGTAAAAATACTTGTGTCAATATAATTTAATTCACAATCCACTTTATAAAGCGGTGTATTAATTTCAGCAGCGTTTTTCGGAAGAACAAGCGTTTTTATCAAAGAGTTACTGCAATCCAGTGTGGTAAGCGCTGTACACCCCTTTAAATCAAGATATGTAAGCTTTGTGTTTTCACAGTATAACTCCTGAAGCTTTGTAAAATCGGATAATTTTAGCTCTCCCGTGACCTCAGTATCAGCAATATCAATTGCAACTATTCTGTACTCGTTTCCGTCAAATTCAAACAGGACGTTGTTTTGTAATTTTTCGGTATCTAAATTACCGTTTTTATCAAGCCAGTCAAGTTCTTTACTATTACTGTTTGAAAAAACAAAAGACTTTAAAGCCTTTAATTCGGCTGAATTATATTCCGCTTTTTCGGGAACAGCCTGAGGATAATAGTTGACATATACATCACTGAACTTCAAATCGTCAAATTTCTTATACAGTTCACCGCCCTCATGGGTATCAAGATAATTATAGCAACAAGTTATTGAAGTTAACGCTTTGTTATTATCAATATTAATTGTTGTAAGCTTATTGAAAGCACAGGAAAGCTCCTTAAGTGAAGTCAGCGAAGAAACATCAATAGAATTCAGTTTACAGTCATCGCACTTAAACTCAACTAATGCGGTGTTAGCTGAAACGTCAATACCGCCTTTTGAAAAATCGTTAAAGCTGCAATCAAATGTTTTCAGCTTTTTACAATCCGAAACATTTAGTGTAGTAAGAAAATTAGAAGATATATTAAGACTGACAAGCTGAGCACAACCGCTTAAATCCACTTCGGTTAATTTGTTCATCATCAGATTTACACTTTCAAGACACGAAAAGCCCGATAAATCCAGCTTGCCCTCTATGTCAAGATAAGGCAATTCTATTTCGGAAACATTACCGTTGCTGTTATATGTAATTCCCTCCCACGATGAAGGCTCGTCAATATTCCATTTCAGAAGCTCTGAATTTTTTTCAAAGCGGTACATTTCTTTAAGAGCGGCTTTCTCCTCTTCCTTGGTTTTCACAACCAGGTTAACCGTTGTTTGGGTTATTGAAGTCTGTGTTTCGGGTTTTGAAGTTTTTTTGCCGAGATTTTGGTTAATAAATACAACAGCGATAACGGCTGTCAGAATAACTGAAACAACTGTAAGAATTATACCTGTAATTCTTCCGTTATTTGAATCCATTTTCTTCTTCCTTTAAATACATGGGGGGGCAAAACTGTCCCCCGTTGTTTATTCTTCTTCGTTTGTTTCTTCTTTCTTTTTAACAAGCGGGATTTTGGCTGTAATGTTTTTTACATAGCCCATTGCTTTTTGCGTTTTTTCTGAAACATAGCCCTTTGCAAAATCCGCCATAACCTTACGGGCAAGCGCCATAAAGCGCTCCTTTTGCTCGTGGTTAAGAGTCTGGATGGAATCAATGATAATTGTCATCAGGCTTACGTCAACCTTTTTCAAATCGTAAAAATCGGTTATACCGAGCTCGTTTGCGGTTTGTTCAAGCGCGTCATAAAAGACCTCTAAATCCTTATCGCCGATATAAACAACAAGCTCGTTGAGATAGGTGCTTATTTTATCCGATTCCTCCGTAAAGCTTTCGGTTACACAAAAGCGGTCGTCGTCAATTTCCCAGGTTGTAACATTATGCTGCTTACCTGTTTTTGCGTTGCTTGCAACTATAATGGGCGCCTTTGCCATATGCAACGCTCTGCCGACAAGCGAGCCCTGCGGACAGTAGATATTGAGTCTGTCCTCAACTTGTTTATAATCGTATCTGTCAAAGAACCACAGCGGAAATCCCGGCGCGTCAAAGGTATCAACGCTTTTAATACTTGTCTGAAGCGAATTTGCGCAGTTAACGCAGGCGTAAACGGCAAGGTTGCCGCCCTTTGAATGGCCGCAGAGCCTAACGGGTCCGTCGTGAACCATAGCGGTTTCCTGAAAATAATGGAGCGCTTCAATCTGCGCGGGAATCGGGAACATATAGGCAAGCATTGCGCTTTCCTTAAAGCCCGCAACGGTGGCGTCCGTTCCCCTGAAAGCAACAAGCAGAGTATCGTCCGAAAGGAGGAAATTTGCCCCTGCAATCTGCTTATCAATAGAATCGTTTACGTTATCAATATAATCGCTTACAACAACGGTGCCGAAGCGCTTTGTTCCCGAACATACGGTAAGAAGGCGCGCGGCTCTTTTTGCAACGTCAAGAAGCAAATCAATGTCCTCATCAGTGTTTTTTTCATAAAACTTTGCCGCTGCTTCGTCAAGCGTAAAGATATCCTTAGGTCCGATTATTCCTTTAAAATCGTTATAGATAAGCTGTGAAAATATTAAGCTGTCAATTTCATTAAACGGCTTTTCGCTGAAATCGTAAGAGCCGTATTTTTCAATATAATCAAACATGGCTTAGTGATTGCGCATATATCTGTCGGTTTCCCACTTGCTGACCTGCATGCTGTATTCATGCCATTCGCGCTTTTTACCTTCAATATAGTTAGTGAAAACGTGGCTGCCGAGCGCTTCACAGATAAGCGGGTCAGCCTCTGCTTCACGGACAGCCTCCTGTAAAGAAGCGGGAAGAAGCTCAATTCCGTGCTTTGCAATTTCCTTATCGCTCAGGTCGAATACATTATAATCAATAGGCTCGGGCGGAGTAAGACCGTTCTTAATTCCGTCAAGTCCCGCTGCAAGGCAGAGAGCCATTTCAAGATAGGGGTTACAGGTCGGGTCAGGTGAACGCAGCTCAACGCGGGTTCCCTTTCCTCTTGAAGCGGGAACGCGAACGAGCACGCTACGGTTTGAGGTTGACCATGAAAGATAGGTAGGAGCCTCATAGCCCGGAACCAGTCGCTTATATGAATTTACAGTCGGATTTGCAATACAGGTAATGCCCTTGATATGCTTAAGAATACCCGCAATAAAAGCGTGGGCTTCCTTTGAAAGACCGAGCTCGCCGTTGGGGTCATCAAAAATGTTTTTGCCTGTTTTAAGGTCATAAAGGCTCATATTTGTATGCATGCCCGAACCGCAGATACCGTAAATCGGCTTTGGCATAAAGGTTGCATGTAAGCCGTGCTTTGTTGCATAGGTTTTAACAACGTGCTTAAAGGTCATAACTCTGTCCGCAGAAAGCATAACGTTGCCGAACTGGAAGTCAATTTCGTGCTGACCTGCGGCTACCTCATGGTGAGAAGCCTCTATTGTATAGCCCATTTCCTCAAGAGCAAGGCAGATATCGCGGCGGCAGTTTTCGCCGTGGTCAATGGGATTGAGGTCAAAATAGCCTGCTTCGTCGCCGGGCTCAAGGGTAGGTCTTCCCTCTTCGTCAAGCTTGAAAAGGAAAAATTCACATTCGGGGCCTACGTTGAAGCCGTAGCCCATTTCAGCCGCTTCGTCAATAACCTTCTGAAGAACGTTACGCGGGTCGCCCTCAAAGGGAGTAACGTTATCCGCTTTATATACGGAGCAGATAAGACGCGCGGTTTTGGCGTTCATATGCTTTCTCCACGGGAAGATAGCCCAGGTATCGTAATCCGGGTGAAGATACATATCGCTTTCATCTATTCTTACAAAGCCGTCAATTGACGAGCCGTCAAACATACATTCATTATTAAGCGCTTTTTCAAGCTGGGACACGGTAATTGAAACGTTTTTCATAATACCGAAAAGGTCGGTAAACTGAAGTCTGATAAACTCAACGTCGTTTTCACGCGCTTCTTTTAAAATCATTTCTTTGGTATATTTAGCCATAAAAACCTCCTGCTTTAGTCAAGTTCTAAAAATTCTTCATCAACAACCTTTTTTGAAAGGCTTGTAAAATATTCAACAGTTGCGCCGTCCTGACACTGTCGGTCGGCAAGGTCGTTATTATAATCCGAAAGCTTATAAACGCTGAACTTATAGCCGTCGCCCGTTCTTGTGTAATAATCTATAACGGGAGTGAGCTTTGCGTTGGTGATGCTTACGTCGTCGCCGTTGCGCTCAATAGTAACCTTTGCCATACCGCCGCACATCTGATTAAGGCTGGTCTGGTGGCTGATAAAGTTACCGATTGAATAGTAAACAAGCATTTTTTTGCCCGTTGCTTCGTCTTTAATCCACTCTACATTCTGAAGAACGTGGGGGTGCGTACCTATTACAAGGTCAACGCCGAGCTCAAGGAAAATCTTGTTGTACTTTCTTTGCTGCTCGTTTACCTCATGGCTGTTTTCTGTTCCCCAATGCGGGAATACGATTACGAAATCGGCGTTCTTTCTTGCCTCTGTAATATCCTTACGCACATTTTCTTCGGTAAGCATTTTTACAACATAAGGTTTATCCTCAGGAATAGAAATGCCGTTAGTGCCGTAAGTATAATTAAGAAGGGCAAATTTTATATCGTTCTTCTCATAGTAAGTGATTTTATTATAATCCTCTTCGCTTGCATAGGTACCGATATGGGTAACCTCCGGGTGGTTTGAGAAGAATTCCAGCTCCTTTTCAATACCCGCGCTGCCTACGTCCATTGTATGGTTTGTTGCACAGGTAAAAACGTCAAAGCCCGCATTGATTGCGGCTTCTCCGACCTCCCACGGAGTATTGAAGCAGGGATAACCCGCATATTCAAAGGAAGCGCCGCCGAGCATTGTTTCCTGATTGATAACGGCGATGTCCGCTTTTTCGATATAAGGACGGATATTTTCATAAAAGCTGTCGTAATTAAGCGAGCCGTCGTCCTGCTCACCCGCGGCAATCAGGGTGTTATGTATTAAATTATCGCCTACCGCAACAAGCGTTACCTTGCTTTTTTTAGGAAGCGTTGTTTCTTCGGCAGTCTGTTCAACCGCAGCTGCTTTTGTTGCAGTAGGGTTGATTTCAGCCGTTTTTGCAACCTTGCCCGAAACAGCAAGAGCGCTGACTACAAGTACAGCAGCAATAAACGGTATTAACACGGGAAGTAATTTCTTTTTGTTCATTATAAGCTCTCCGTTGAAAAAATATTTTATATATTATACCAAATATTAATCTAATATACAATATAAAATTGACATCTTGTAAATTTTATTGTATAGTAGCACAGGTAAGGAAGTGATTATATGGAATTTATTGAAACATTTTTTAACGGCGCGCCCGTTTGGGTTACCGCACTGTTTTTCATTGCAGGTCTGGTACTCATTATCAAGGGCGGCGACTGGTTCGTTGACAGCGCAAGCTGGATTGCAGAGGTGCTCGGCGTGCCTAAATTCGTAATAGGCGCAACGATTGTTTCCATTGCAACCACCCTGCCGGAAATGATTGTATCAATAGCTGCTACTGTTAAGGGAAACGTTGATATGGCGGCGGGTAACGCGATAGGCTCCGTTACTGCAAACACGGCTATGATAATGGGCGTATTCCTTGTTTTATGCAAAAACCTGCCCGATATGAAACGCAAGGATTTTGCGCCGAAGGCTTTAATGATGTTCTTTGCAAGCGTTGGACTTGTACTCGGCTGTATATTTACCGAAAAACGCCTTCTCACCTTTGAAAACGAAACGCAGAATTACTATTCGCTTTCATTAATCGGCACCATCGTTCTTATTATTATATTCGTTGTATTCTTTATTGAAAACTACTATTCGATGAAAAACAACAGCGTTCAGATTGAACCGCGCCCGGACGGAATAGGTCTTCAGGAGGAGGACGACATTGTTCCTACAAGAGCTACTGTTACCAAAGGCGAATGGGTTAAAAACATTTTTATGTTCATTATTGGCGCAGCCGGTACGGTCGTTGGCGCGGAGCTGCTTGTTAACGCAGGTACGGTGCTTGCGGAGGATATAGGCATTTCACAGAGAGTTATAAGCGTTCTTGCAGTTGCAATCGGCACTTCCCTGCCCGAGCTTGTTACAACAATTACGGCGCTCCGCAAGAAGGAAGGCGCGCTTTCCGTTGGTAATATCCTCGGCGCTAACATAATTGACCTTACGCTTATTCTTCCCATTTGCTCGTTCATTTCAATGGGCAAAGGAAACGGCGCTCTTGCAGTTTCGGCAAGCTCGGTAACTATTGATATGACGGTTTGCCTTTGCGCCATTGCAATAGCAATATTCCCGACTATTATCAGCAAAAAATTCCGCCGCTGGCAGGGCTGCGTAATGCTTGTTGGTTACCTCGGCTACGTTGCTTCAACGTTCCTTGTAAAATAAGCTATAATAAAAGTCGCCGAAAAAGGTTTCGGTAATAAAGAAGGCGGATGAGTTTTGCTCATCCGCCTTCTTTATTTGTGATTTTAACACGCGTCAGCAAAGCTTGCTGAGCGTCTCGCTCAAAGCGGCAGCGTCACCGTTGACGCCGTCGAAATAATAGT
>JAFYGD010000034.1 GCA_017543415.1 Eubacterium sp.
TCGTTATTCTCGGTCTGCTTATTTCCTCCCGTAAGGTTACAAAGGCTATTGAATGGTGCAAAACCATTAAGGGCGAGGGCGAAAACGTAGGCAAAACCGTTGAAAAAGGAAAGAGCGCATTCGCAGGCCCCGAAATCAAGGGCAAAACCCTCGGCGTAATCGGACTCGGCGCTATCGGCAGACTTGTTGCGGAAGCTGCAGTTGACCTTGGTATGAAGGTAATCGGCTATGACCCGTTCCTTCCCGCAGACGCAGAGCTCAAGCGCGGTATTACGCTCAATAATAACCTTGACGAGATTTTCCCCGTTGCGGATTATATTACGCTTCATGTTCCGCTTAACGATGAAACGAAGGAGCTCATCAACAAGGATACTATTGAAAAAATGAAAAACACCGTACGCATTATGAACTTTGCGCGCGGCGCGCTTGTAAACAGCGCTGACGTTATTGACGCGCTTCAGGACGGAAGAATGGCGGCTTACGTTACCGATTTTCCGGATGCAGAGCTTATCGGCGTTGACGGCGTTGTTGCGCTCCCGCACCTCGGCGCTTCCACCCCCGAAAGCGAGGAAAACTGCGCTGCAATGGGCGCTGCCCAGCTTGTTGATTTCCTTGAAAACGGCAACATCAGAAATTCCGTTAATATGCCTGCGGTAAGCGTTCCGAAATCAGGCTCCGTAAGAATTACGGTTATCCACAAAAACCAGCCGAATATGATTTCAACAATTACCGACACCATTTCAAAGGACGGCGTTAACATCGCTTCGTTTGACGATAAAAACCGCGGCTCAATAGCTTATTCAATCATTGACTGCGACACCAACGTTTCTAACAGCGTTGTTTCGGATATTGAAGGCATTGACGGCGTAATCAAGGTAAGAGTAATTAAATAACAGTAAAAAGAAAAGCAGCACTTTAAGTGCTGCTTTTTTAGTTTGTAATTTCACGCAGGACGAGAACCTCGTCGGGATTTGCTTTATCAACAAAATCCTCAAGGCTTATAAAGGTATAGCGCTCGTCAAGCATAATTATTTCGGAATATTCGCCCGCAAGATACGGAACAAAGCTGTTTGCAAACGAATCCTTTAAAACCAGAAGCGTTTTTCCGTTGCCCTTTGGGTTTACAATTTGAGTAATGCCGTGGTTGCCGCCCTGGAAAACGTTGTATTTATCCTTTTTTTCAAGCGCGCTTAAATCGTAAAAATCCGTTTTTGCGCCGTCCGCGGTAACCTCGAGTGCGGGAACCCCGGGCAAAAGGATTTCGTCAGCCGTTTTTATAACGGGAACCTTTGACGAAAGCGTTCCTTTAAAGCCTTCCGTTACGGGTTTAAGCCCGAACTCTTCAAGCTTTTTCGGGGCTTCGCCCTTCATTTTGCAAAAAACGGTATAGGCGTTATAAGCGCCGTAAGCGTTCCAGTGGTGGTCTGTTTTATAATAGTAATCCGCGTTTTGCATTTTTTCCTTAAGGTTAACCGTTTCTGCGTTGCCGAGCCGTGCGTTCAGGCTGTTAAAAAGCTCATCGTAATCATATGCAACGGCTCCGCGCGGCAATTCCTCCGAAAGCACAGAACAGGCAGACGGTACATACATAACATATACTTTATGCTTTGCTGCTATACTGTTAATTTTATCAGCATAAGAAAGCAGCGCGCCGTCGTTAATATCTGCGGGGGTGATTTTTTGTATCAGCCTTCCGTCAGGGCATATATACGCTCCGCCGATTTCCCTTTGTCCCGCAGCGTAACGCACACCTGACTGAAGGTAAACAAGCTGCTCCCTGAAAGGAAACTGGTCTGAAAGATATTTTTCCAAATCCTCCTGAAAGCCGCCGTCCTTAACGGTTTTTGATATGCTGCCCCTTGTCATGAGCGTTCTGTTTTCCTGTTCGGAGAGCGTGTTATCCGCTGTGGTGAAAACCGCCGCCGTAATTATACAGGGAAGGATAATAAATAAAATTAAAACTGCTTTTTTCATTATATCCCCCCTAAAACCTGAAATACAAAAACGGATTGTAGCTGTCGCCTACAAGCATCAGCACCGAAAGCGCAATAAGAGCTGCGCCGGCGGCAAGCTTTACAGCCGATGAATCAAAGAGCTTTTTAAACAGGCGTTCCGGATAATCCGTTGAGAATATAACGCCTGCAATCAGTATTACAAGATAGGATTTCAGGTAGAATATAAAGCTTTCGCCGTACGCTCCGTTTGCGCCGAACATTGAGGCAACGTAGCTGCCAAGCGCATCAAAATCCTCATTTGCAAAAATCATCCACGAAAACAGCACGGCAAACATTGTATAAATATGCCCGATGGCGGAGGGAAGCTTTTTCAGAAGCTTTAAAAGGAAAAGCTTTTCCGCAACGAGAAGGACGAAGAAATACAGCCCCCACAAAACGAAATTCCAGCCCGCGCCGTGCCACAGTCCGGTTAAAGACCATACCACAAACAGGTTGAATATCTGCCGCGGCAGTCCCTTTCTGTTGCCGCCGAGGGGAATATATACATACTCCCTGAACCAGGTTCCGAGAGATATATGCCAGCGCCTCCAGAACTCCGTAACGCTTCTTGACATATAGGGATAATTGAAGTTTTCACAGATTTCAAAGCCAAAAATTCTTGCAAGGCCTATTGCCATATCCGAATAGCCGGAAAAGTCAAAATAAATCTGAAGCGCAAAAGCGACAGCGCCGAGCCATGCCGTTGCTGCGGAATTGCCGCTCTGCGCGGAAATCTCCGACCAGAGCGCGCCCGCCTGGTTCGCAAGCAGAACCTTTTTGCCAAGGCCTATTGAAAACCTTATAATTCCGCTTATTTCCTTATCGTGATTAACGGGTCTGTTGGCTATGTCAAGGCGGCTTTCAATATCGGCATACCTTACTATCGGTCCTGCAATAAGCTGCGGGAACATACAGATATACATACCGAAATTGATAATATTGTGCTGCGCCTTTACCTGCTTTCTGTAAACGTCGATGGTATAGGATAAAGTCTGGAAGGTATAAAAGGAAATGCCGATAGGCAGGGCTATACCGAACATACGCAGATTAAGACCGCCGATTGAATTGACAGTCCCGATAATAAAATCCGTATATTTAAAGAAACACAGCAAGCCTATATTCACAGCAACGGACAGTACCAGAACCGCCGTTCTTGCTTTCGGCTTGTTTTTGTTTTCCAGCCTCTCAAGGGCAAGCCCGTTACAGTAATCAAACACGGTTGAAAACAGCATTATAAGAACATATATAGGCTCTCCCCAGGCGTAAAACACAAGGCTTACCGCAAAAAGCACCGCATTTTTAAGCTTTAACGGCGCAAGGCGGTAAAGAATAAGCGTGAGCGGCAGAAAAACAAGAAGAAAAATAAAACTGCTGAATACCAAAACTATTCTCCGTTTAAAAAGCCGTAAAAGGCTTCGGATATTTTATCCGCTTCATCACCAACAATGAGTGCAGCGCAGTTCCCTGCGGTAACAACTCTTGCGCCGTCAAGCTTTTTAAGCTGGGTTTTATCATAGGTTGAGTAAAGCGATTTCCTTTTTTCAAGATGCGCTTCAAGCGACTTTCTTGCATCGGTTAAATCGTTATTGTTTTTCACCTGGATTACGGCTATTTCATCGGCGTTGCCCGTGCCGTTGGTTGCATAGTAAATGCAAAAGCTGTCAACCTTTGAATAGCTTAAATCCGAAATGTTTGCAAATATTTCCTGCGCGCCTTCATCTTCCGAGCTCGCATAAGTCATTTCGCTGAATTTCTGGGTGGCTCCCGCCATAGCGTTTTTCAAATCATAAAGGCTTACGGCAGCAGCCTTGCCCCCGCCGGAGCAGGCGCAAAGGCAAAGCGCAAGTGCAAGAATCATACCTGTAAGTGATAAATAGCTTTTCTTTTTCATATTTTACCCCACTGAATTTGTTCCCGCATTTTCGTAATACTTTTCCATAGCGGCTGAAATTGCCTTGTCTACCTTTGCGGCAGTCTTATCGTCAACGTGAGCGCCGCCTTCGTTATAGTAATTCATATAGAAGCAAAGAACATACTCCGATTTATCGTTAAGCATCCAGTCATAGCTCAATGAAAAATCTTCCGTTTCAAGCTGAGAGGTAAGCTGTTCAACCATGTACTGCGCCTTGTTTTCGTTCTTTTCGTTGATTTCCGTTTTAAAGGTACAGCTGATTACGTTTTTCCTTTCAATAACAGCGTTTGTAAGCCATTTCGGAATTTCATAAATATCGTTGAGCTTATCGCATATTGAGAAAATGTAATTGTATTTTTTACCTGTTGCCGCCGGGAAATACTCCCTTGTCCAGTCATGTCCCTGGGCGCAGCGGCTGTCGTCCATACTGAAGTTCTGATAGTTATTTGTTTCGTTATCCATATAACAGTCTGTATGATACCAGCCGTCGTCAAGCTTAACCAAATCCCAGGAATGAGTTAAGTCGGACGAATGAATTACCTTGCATTCAATTTTAAGCATCTGCATAA
>JAFYGD010000035.1 GCA_017543415.1 Eubacterium sp.
GTTCGGTTTTTGTTCCTGCATACTTACTCATAAATAATTCCTCCTGTTATATTATTTAATTGACATAACAATTTTATTCATTTCATCAAGCTTGCTTTCAATATCAAGAACGAGCTTAAACTGATTTCTTGCACGGACTAAATTCTGTTTACCGTAATCCGTTTTGAAATAGATATTGCCGTTGAGGTAATCGGTTAAAAAGCGCATACCGCATTCAAGAGTTATAAGCTTTGCCGAATAGGCAAGCTGCTTTTTCTCCCTGTAAGAAAGGGTTTCACCCGCTTCGCTTAAATAGCCCTCGGCATAAGCCCTGAAATAATCAAGGTCAAGGCTTACCTTTTCAAGATTGCTTTCATCTTCGGCAGCGGTGCTTGCGCCGAAGCGTATACTGTCGCCGAAATCGTAAAGAGCAAGCCCGGGCATAACGGTATCCAAATCAATAACGCATACGCATTCGCCCGTTTTTTTATCAAACATAACGTTGTTGAGCTTTGTATCGTTATGCGTTACGCGCAGCGGAAGCGCTCCGCTTTCCTGAAGGACGGTAAACACCTCCATATCGCTGCGGCGGGAGGTAACGAATTCAATATCGTCCTCACATTCGGTCAGAAGAGCATCGTCAGCCGCGAAGAGCGAGGGCAGGAATTCGTTTTCAAAGCGCCACGGTGTATTGTGGAAATTCGGTATGGTTTCATGAAGGGTTTTTGCGGGGAAATCCGCAAGCATTTTCTGAAACCTTCCGAAGGCGGCGCCGCTTTTGCCGAAAAGCTCGGGCGTATCGGCTGAATCGTAGCAAACGCTGTCCTTAACAAAAACATAGGCGCGCCAGCACTCGCCGTCAGGCGTTTTGAAATAATTATCGCCGTCAAGGGTTTTGATAAAGTGCAGGGTTTCACGCTCGGAATCTCCGCCGTTTGCTTCAATTACTTCACGCAAATAATCAGTAACCGCAAAAACGTTTTGCATAAGCTCGTCCGGATTTTTGAAAACCGTTGTATTGATTTTCTGAACAACGTAGCGGTTATCCGTATACTCTGCAATAAAGGTTCTGTTTATATGACCTGAACCGAACTCGCGTACGTCGAGCAGCTCCCCGTCAAAATCAAAGTTTTTTACTATTTCTCTGATATCCATTTAATCACCTTTTCTATAATACCATATAATTAAAAATTTATCAATTAATTATTGAAATGAGAAGAGAAATAATGTAATATATTACTAAATGAAAAGGAGATTAAACATGGATATTAAAATTACCGACAGCATTAAATACATTGGCGTTAACGATTATGAAACTGACCTTTTTGAATCGCAGTACGTGCTTGAAAACGGTATGGCTTACAATTCATACCTTATTCTTGACGAAAAGGTTGCCGTTTGCGACAGCGTTGACAGGATTGCAGTTGAGCGCTGGCTTGATAATCTTGAAAAGGAGCTCGGCAATAGAACACCCGACTACCTTATTGTTCATCACCTTGAACCCGACCACAGCTACGGCATTGACGCTTTTGCAGAAA
>JAFYGD010000036.1 GCA_017543415.1 Eubacterium sp.
TCTTATGCCTTACGATATGGGCTTCCTCAACAAAGCCGAGCTCGTCGCCTGCTTCAACCTTATCCCCCGCGCTTTTAGTGGGGTTAAAGTGCCATTTAATATCTCTTGACAGCGACGGAACCTCAATACCTCTTGCAAGGTTATTACCGCTCATTTCCATTATTTTTTCAAGCGGGCGCTGAATTCCGTCAAATATGCCTTTGATAAGACCGGGGCCGAGTTCAACTGAAAGAGGCTCATTTGTGGATTCCACAGGCTCGCCCGTGCCGAGGCCTGCAGTATCCTCATAAACCTGAATTGAAGCCTTGTCACCGTGCATTTCAATGATTTCGCCTATAAGCCTGTGTTCGCTTACACGAACAACGTCAAACATATTGGCGTCTCTCATATTTTCAGCAACAACAAGGGGTCCCGATACTTTTAATATTGTACCTTTACTCATATGTTTACCACCCGTTAATTTACTATATCAGAGCCTACGGCTCTTTCAACGAACGAGCTTACCTGCTCCATACCGATTCCGGTATTACCGAACACACCGGGAATAGGTATTATTGCAGGGAGCGGTTCATCGTTATATCTGTTAATTTCAGTTTGAATCTGAGATGCGATGTTTTCAGTTATGAATATTACCGCATAACCGTTATCCGCAAGATTACGGATAGTTTTGACTGCCTGAACGCTGTCGTCAACGGGATAAATCATAATTCCGAGAGAAGCGAAGCCGTAAATACTGTTTTTATCGCCCATAGCAGCAATTTTATACATAAAGCTCACGCATCCTTTCCCTTATAATTTCACCCGAAACAAAGCTTAGCTTGCCTGAAAGAATTATTCTGAGGCATTTGATTTCGGTTTCCTTTGCAACAAAATATGCTGCAAGAGGGCTTACGCCGAAAGCGGTCATTTTTGCCTTTTTGATAATCTGAAGCAGCTTATCGTCGCAATACTTTTCAAAAGCGGAAGGGCTTTTTTCAAGCTCTGCCCTGTAATCGGAAAAGCCCGATGAAAGGAATTCGCAAAAATCTTCCATACCCGAATCCGCCGCGTTAACCATATCGGTTAAGTTAAGCTTATTGCAGGGCGCAAGCGACCTTTCGATAAACGCTCTGTTTTTGCCTGTTTTTACTGCGCGGTAAGCGGTTTTTATATCAGTTACCGCAACAAATGTATCGGCATATTCGCAAAGCAATTCATCATTTTCAGCCTTTAAAAAAGCCGAGATTGCGCAAAGCGCGGCTGTGTCTGCAACTGCATCGCAAAGCTGTCCGTTACCTGTTGTGGTCATCAAATCAAGAGCGTTTTTTGCAGCTTCGCCGATAAAAGACGGAAGTTCGTCAAACTTACGCTCACTGACAGCTTTAAAAAGCTTTTCGGGCTCAATAACGCAGGGCTTTACAAAATAGTCTTCTGCGTTATACGACATAACCTCGGCTTTAAGGATTGCCTTTAAATTCTGGAAATCGTTTTTAACTACGAAAGCCTTAAGCGCTTCTGATTCCGGCGCTGCTTTTGAAACATATTCCCAGGTTTTTTCAAGCTCGTTATCAAGGGCTGAAGAATAATCGGTAGAGCTAATCTCATAACCTTTTTCGGTAAGGATTGAAACCGCTCTGTTATAATCCTCCGCATTGATAAGCTGTTCCAAATCGCTTTGCTTTAAAAGAGCGTTTTCAAGCGCACGAACTGAGGCAACGGCAAAAAGATAATCGTTCTTTTTCAAATTGCTGCCCCCCGTTAATCAAATAAAAGCTGATTAAGGGCGTCCCTTAATTCGTCACGCTTTGAAGCCGCGATTGCGTCAAAGGAACAGTTGATGTCAATATCGCCGTAAACAAGAATGAAGCCGCTATCAATGTCGGCAGACTTGCCGAGAGTAACCTTTTTACCTTCGGAAAGCGCTTTATTAACGTCGCTTTCAAAGCCTGAAGGAAGCCTTTTTTCATCCTTAACGGACAGGCAAAGCACTCCCTCGCCCTCTTTCGCGTTATTGATTACAAGCGTTTTGAGTATTTCAAAATATTCCTTTTCGGGCAAATTCTTAATATCGTCGAGCGCTTTTGCAAGCATATCGTCAATAGCCTCAAGCTTTGCCTTTAAAATGATTTTGCTTTTATTGAGCTGCGCCGAGGATTCTGCCGACTGCTTAATATTATCAAGCTGTTTTGCTGCTGCAGCTTCACTTTCCGCTGCAATAGCTTTTGCCTGTTCTTCGGCTTCAGCCTTGATTTTTTCAGCCTTTTCCTCTGCCTGAGCTATAATAGAGCGACAACGGTCATTTGAGTCATATTCAATTTGTGAAAGTATTTTTTCAAGACCTGTCATTAAAACTGCCCCTTATGCAAAATTTAATCTTAAGATTATGAGAAGCGAAATCAGAAGCGCAAGTACTGCATAGGTTTCAACCATAGCTGAAAGTACCATTGCCTTTGACTGCTGTTCGGGCTTTTTAGCTACAACAGATACGCCCGATGCGGCAACCTTTGCCTGTGCGATAGCTGAAAAATAGCCAACGATTGCCATAGGAAGGCAGGCGCCGAACACCTGAAGGCCCTGCTGGGTTGTAAGAGCTACCGGATTACCGCTGAGAAGCTGAATTTTAATCATAACCATAATTGCGGTAATGAAGCCGTAAAGTCCCTGAGTACCGGGGAGAATCTGAAGGATAAGAACCTTAGTAAACTTTGAAGGGTCCTCTGAGATAAGACCTGCTGCAGCCTCACCTACGATACCTACGCCTCTTGCCGAACCCATACCGCTGAGCAATGCTGCAAAAGCGGCTCCTAAAATAGCAAGTGCCAAACCTAAATTAGCCATTATTTGTTTCCTCCTTAAACTGAAATGTTTTTGAATTAACTTTAAGAGGGTTAAAGGCGTTTCCGCCGCCCTCGTAAAACCTTGAGAAAAATTCTACATACTGAAGTCGGTTTGTATGAACATAAGCGCCGATGACGTTTATACCGAAGTTTACAGTATGACCGAAGATGAACACGATAACAAACAGAACTGTTTTTACTATCATATTGCTTGGGAGCGTTCCCATCATATTAACAACCGAGCCTATAATGCCGGTAACAAGACCGAGCGCAAGCAATCGGGAATACGACAGGATATCGCTTAAATATCCGGATATTACATTATACAGCGCATAAAGACCGCCTCCGATTTTTCCGAATATTCCCTTTGAGGCTCTGCCCGCCGTCAAAACTATCAGAGCAACGCCCGCAAGAGCTATATACTTGGCGATATTAGTTATATTCTTCGGCATTTCAATTATCATACCCGCGCATATCGGGGCTGCTCCGCCGACCGCCATATAAATTGAAAGCGTGTCAACTATTGCGCCGAACTTATCGCCCTCACGCCACTGCATATAGCCTTTTATTCCTACTCCCACGAACAAATGAATTATTCCGAAAAGGAAGCAGAACAGCATAGTTGTCATTAAATCGTCGCCCTGCGGATTAAGCCATACATAAAGCCTCATTTCAGGCTTATGAAGGTAGTTTGTACGGATAATGTTAATTGCATCGCCGAAGAACGAGCCGAACATCACGCCCCAGAACATTGTAGATATACCGCAGTATAAATACATCAGAACCGTTTTGCGTTTATTGCCGACGGGCTTTGCCTTAAGCAGTACAATAAGCGTTGCAATAACCATTAAAAGACCGTAGCCCGCGTCCGAAAACATCATACCGAAGAACACATAATAGAAGAAGCCCATTATTGCGTTCGGGTCAATATCATGCTTACCGGGAAGCGAATACATTTCCGTAATGCCTTCAACCGGTGAGGCAAAGGAATTGTTTTCAAGAAGAACAGGTACATCGTCGTCCTCCCCGGGCTCATATACCCTTACCGCAGCGGAATACTTGGTTTCAAGGGCTGAAACAATTTTTTCCGCATACTTTTCCGGAACATAACCGGAAAGATAGAAGATGTTATCGGTTACGGAAATAAGCTTAAGCGCCTCGTACTTATCAATTCTCATTGTAAGGAAATCAATAAGAAAATCTATCTTTTCCGCAAAGCTGCCGTAACTCTTAATCTTATCCTCGTACTTTGTAATCTTTGCGTTTAGCTTTTCTATTTTTGCGTTGTTCTTTTCAACGGCCTCTTTAGCGGTTGTATCTATAAGCTCCGCAGGCTTTACAAAGCCGAAGCTACGCAGAGCGTCAAGCATAGCATTCGCTTCGCTTTTAAGGCAGACAACAGCCGCGCAGGACTGAACCTCGCTTGAGAATACAACCTCCGCATCGTACGCTTCAAGCTCGGGGGCGATTTCCGCAAGCTTTTCCTTGATTGAGCTTTCGGTCTGTAAATCAGGGAAGGTTCCGACGAGAACCGTTGTGTATTTTGTTGGCTGCGCCTTTAACGAAACGTCAAGCTTATCCCATACGGAAAGCGAACTGTTAGCGGTTTCAAGACGAATAATTTCCGCCTTTGAATCCGTTATACGCTTTTCAAAATCAAGGATGTCAAAGCAGGTATTGAGAATTCCGTCAGACTCATCTTCCCTTTCAAGGTATTCCTTGAGTTCAATTTCACGCGGGGGCTTGAAGGAATCAATAAGTGAGCCCTTTTGCGGCGCATAAAAGCCGAGCACCTCACGCGCATTGACGGCGGTAGCTTTGAACCTTTCGAGCTGGGATACATTAAATGCGGTATCAAAGCACCCCATAGACTCAATACGCTCATGCTCCGTTATTTCAACAACACCCTTACGCTGCAAAAAGTCGATAATATCCTTACTTCCGGAAAGAGTGGATATTAATTCAATTTTCTGCATTTTGAGTTTTGCCGTAAAAATCACCTCATTTCTTTTGAAGTGTAATTGTTATTTCAAAATGATTTCTTTTACCTTTTGTACGGTTTCGTTGCTTTTTGAAGCGCAGCCGCTTTTAAGTTCAGCCGAAAGCGCTTCAGCTTCCGCACCGAGCTTATCCGAAAGAGCTTTTGCCTCCGCCTTTGCGCTTTCAATTTTAGCGGCAGCATTTTTTGCAGATTCCGTTTTAGCGTTTTCAATAACTGCCTTTGCGGCTTCCTCCGCATCGGCAATTATCTTTTCCGCTTCGGCTCTTGCTTTTTGCTCGCTTTCGCTAACTGACTGTTCTTTTTTGAGAACCTCATTAAGCATATCGGATACCATAAAGTCACCTTCTTATATATAATTATAAGTTACCTTATATAATTTAACACTTTACTTTAGTTATTACAATAATTTAAAGGTCTTTTTAAACAAATTGTAATAATATATTTTTATGCAAAAAAACAGCCCCCTTTTTACAAAGGGGGACTGATATTCTTTTATTTTGTTTTAACTGCTTTTTCTTTTGACCATGAGGAGTAATATGTCTTTTTGCCGGACTTTTTAAGAGAACGGACGCGTACATAATACTTCTTGCCGGATTTAAGTTTTTTAACGGTTTTTGAAAGAGTTGTAGCACCTTTTACCGTTACTGTTTTTGAAGAAACAAAATATTTTGAAGCCGAATACTGAATCTGATAACCGGTTGCACCCGACGCCTTGTTCCATTTAACTTTAAACGAGGCTTTCTTTGCTGCCAGAGCCTTGACTGAACACTGCTTGAACGCTATGAACTTAAAGCCGTTTTTCTTAGCATATTTTTCAGCCGCAGAGCCTTTTACTCCGCCGAGGGTAAAGCCCTTGACCTTGGCGTAATCGTCATCGTCCTCTTCGGTATCGTCTGTGATATAGCCGAATGCGCGCTTGCTGATTTTTGTTACTGAATCGGGAACATAAACATATTTGAGCGAATAATTTGAAATGAAGCAGCCCTCTCCGATTTTTTCAATACCCTTGGAAAGATTAACTTTTTCAATGCCCCCGACGTCCCAGAAAACATAACTGTCAAGGGTTTTAACGGTATTTGCAATCGAAACGTATTTCAGATTTCTGAAATATACAAAATTCTGCCATGAAACCTTGGTAATTCCGCGGTCGACAATAAGGGTTGTAAACGGTTCGTTAAAATCGGAAATATAGCCGTTATACATCGCGCCCGTGCCTTTAATCATGAAGACCTTATTAATCGGATCGGCATACCAGCGGGCTTTTTTGCCGCATTTACCGGTTGAATCATAAGGAACTATAACGGATTCATCTTTTTCGCCTGTATAAGCGCCGATACCGGTTACGGTTATTGAAAGCTTTGTACAGTCTTCTTTGTCGCAGTCATATGTTTCGGTTTTATAAGTGTAATCCGTTCCCTCGCTGAGAATTGTACCGTTACATACAACGGTGATGTCCGCGTCTTTGGGACTTCCGTAACGGTCGTCATAAGTATAACCGTTAACAGTGACAGTCGCGTCTTTAATATCTACAGCGTCAGCGCCTGCCGTAAAGAAGCATGAAAGCACAGACAATGAAAGAATTAAAGCAAGTATTAACGATAGTGATTTTTTCATAAATATTACCTCCTTAAGATGATAATATTATACCATTATATAGACATATTTTCAATATTAAGTTGGATTATATAACATGACTAATAAAATGTAACAGCCCCCTTTTAACAAGAGGGCTTAAAAAGCGTTAAACTCTTTTATTGATTATGTCCGCAACGGTTTCATACTCGTCGTTAATGAAAAAGTGGTTTTTACCGATTTCAA
>JAFYGD010000037.1 GCA_017543415.1 Eubacterium sp.
TGGGTTGTAACCGTGTTTATGACGATGTTCGGCGTTAACTTTAACGCATATTTCTTAATCATTCGCCGTCAGTTCAAAAAAGCGTTCACAATGGAGGAATTGCGCTGGTATTTCGGTATTATTCTTATTGCAATCGGTGCGGTTTTCTTTGAACTTAAGGTTATGTCGCACGGCAACACATCCGATGCGCTGACGGATTCCGCCTTTCAGGTTGCTTCAATTATCACTACAACGGGATTTTCAACCGTTGATTTTGACACGTGGCACCAGCTTTCAAAAAGCTTGCTTCTCGGGCTTATGTTTATCGGTGCCTGCGCCGGCAGCACGGGCGGAGGAGTCAAAGTTCAGCGTATCGTTATTGTTATCAAAAACGCCTTCAGGGAGCTGCATTACTATATACACCCCAAAAGCATTAAAAAAATTAAAATGGACGGCAAGCCGCTTGATGAAAGCGTTATAAAAACTATCAACACCTATACGCTTACCGCTATAGGTATTATCGTGGTTTCGTTCTTTATCCTGTCCGCACAGGGCAATCACAAACTCAAAAAAAGACTTTATAAATAAAAAGGAGGGCAGTGCATTATGGGCTACGTTAGCAGAATACTGACGCCGTTCAGGATAATAATTATCAGCTTTGCCGGAATTATTCTTTTGGGCGCGCTTATTCTTATGCTGCCCGTATCCTCCGCCGACGGGGCTTCAACGCCGTTCGGCGACGCGCTGTTCACCGCAACCTCCGCAGTATGCGTAACGGGGCTTGTTGTGCGCGATACCGCAAGCCACTGGTCGCTTTTCGGCAGGGCGGTAATTCTTATTCTTATTCAGACGGGCGGCCTTGGCATAGTAACCGTTGCCGCTTCGTTTTCGCTTCTTTCGGGAAGAAAGATTTCGCTTGTTCAGCGCAGTACAATGCAAAAGGCAATATCCGCCCAGAAGGTCGGCGGAATAGCTGATTTAACAAAGTTTGTTATAATTTCAACCTTTGTAATTGAGCTTGCGGGCGCGCTTCTGCTTATGCCGTTTTTCATTAAGAGCTACGGCGCAAAAGGAATAGGTATGGCTGTGTTCCACTCGGTTTCCGCCTTCTGTAACGCAGGCTTTGACGTTATGGGCTCAAGCACCGGCGAATTCTCATCATTAACCTCGTTTACCGGCAACGTCGGCGTAAACGTAATTGTAATGCTTTTAATCTTCGTCGGCGGTATCGGCTTCCTTACGTGGGACGACGTTATCACCAACAAATTGAAATTCAAGCACTACAGGCTTCAGTCAAAGGTTGTTCTTGTTACAAGCCTGTTGCTTATCGTTTTTCCCGCGCTGTTATTCTTCTTTTACGATTTAAAAGGGCTTCCGCTGAATGAACGCATACTTTCCTCGCTTTTCCAGTCCGTTACGACGCGAACGGCAGGGTTTAATACGGTTAATTTAAACACTATGACAGCGGCAGGGCAGTCAATAATGATTGTGCTTATGCTTATCGGCGGCTCACCCGGCTCAACTGCGGGCGGTATGAAAACAACAACAATTGCGGTTTTGATTGCAAACGCTCATTCGTGCTTCCGTCAGCAGGAGGACGCGCATTGCTTTAAAAGGCGTATTGATAA
>JAFYGD010000038.1 GCA_017543415.1 Eubacterium sp.
GCGGTTGAGCTTTGTTATTGTATCAACAACCTCTTTTCTGCCGCTCGGGTCAAGCATAGCGGTTGGCTCGTCAAGTACAATACATTCAGGCTTCATAGCAATTATGCCCGCAACGGCAACCCTTTGCTTCTGACCGCCCGAAAGCCTGCTCGGAGCATGGTCTTTAAACTCATACATTCCCACAGTTTTAAGCGCTTCATCAACACGTTTTCTGCACTCATCGGAAGGAACTCCGAGGTTTTCCACACCGAAGGCGACGTCCTCCTCTACAATAGAGGAAACTATCTGATTATCGGGATTCTGAAAAACCATTCCAACCCTTCGGCGTACGTCAAAGATACTTTCATCGTCTTTGGTTTCAATACCGTCAACCGTTACTGAACCCGCAGTAGGAAACAGTATGCCGTTAGTAAGCTTTGCGATTGTTGATTTACCCGAGCCGTTATGACCGAGAATAACAACAAAAGTGCCCTTTTCAATTTTAAGGTTAAAATCGTTTAAAACGGGAATTTCCCTTGTTACCTCTTCACCGTACGGATTATCGTCCGGTGTTTCCTGAACAAAATAGGAAAAGCTAACGTCTTTAAATTCAATAATATCCATTTTATTTCATCCATATTGCCGTTGCGCCGCAGGGCAGAACTCCGCCGCTTGCTGTTACGGGCAGACCGATTTCGTCCGCTGTTACCGAACCTCCGCGCTTATTAACAACAATATCATCAAGTATGTATTTCATTACAGAAGCAGAAAGCCCTGTAGTATAAGAATTCAGTATTACGGCAATAGGCTCATCCGAAAGCACCTTTTCAACGGTAAGCATAAAATCGTAAAGGCTGTCCTCAAGATGCCAGACCTCGCCTTTAGGTCCTCTGCCGTATGAGGGCGGGTCAAGAATTACTATATCATAGCTGTTACCCCTGCGGATTTCACGCTGAACAAATTTAAGGCAATCATCAACAATCCACCTTACGTCGCCGTCTGCAACGCCGCTTGCCTGTGCGTTTTCCTTTGCCCACTGAGTCATGCCCTTTGAAGCGTCAACATGAACAACGCTTGCACCTTCCTTAAGGCAGGCAACGGTTGCGCCGCCGGTATAAGCGAAAAGGTTCAGCACCTTTACCTCTTCCCTGCCGCTGTTTTTTATAAGGCCTCTTACAAAGTCCCAGTTTACAGCCTGCTCGGGGAAAAGACCTGTATGTTTAAAGCCCATTGTTTTGATATTAAAGGTTAAATCCTTATATCTTACCTGCCATGCAGGGGGTACTCTTTTGAACACGCGCCACTTGCCGCCGCCCGTTCTGGAACGGATATACTGAGCTGATGGCTGCGCCCAGAGGCGATGGGCTTTTTCACTTTTCCAAATTACCTGTGGGTCAGGGCGGATAAGGATTTCCCTTGTCCACCGTTCAAGCTTTTCTCCGCCGGAGCAATCAATAAGCTCGTAATCCTTCCATTCATCTGCAACACGCATTATGACAATCTTTCCCTTACTACATCTGCAATATCATTTCCAAGGCGGGTAATATGGTCAATATCCTTACCTTCAAGCATTACCCTTACAAGCGGTTCCGTTCCGCTGACGCGAACAAGAACTCGTCCGTCACCCATAAGCTCCATTTCTGCCTTCTGGGTTGCGGCAATAATATATTCATCGTTGTTATACTTTGCTTTACCCTCGGGAGAAACTTTAACGTTGATAAGCACCTGAGGATAAACTGTCATTACGGAAGCAAGCTCGGAAAGCTTCTTTCCTGTTTTAACGATAGTTTTAATCAGCTGAACGCCTGTAAGCTCGCCGTCACCGGTAGTTGCATAGTCAAGGAAAATAACGTGGCCTGACTGTTCGCCGCCGATATTGTAGCCGTCTTTAAGCATACGCTCAAGTACGTAACGGTCGCCTACCGCGGTTCTTGCGCACTTGATGTCATTATCATCGCAGAATTTGAAGAAGCCCATATTACTCATAACGGTTACAACCGCAGTATCGTCTTTAAGGCTGCCTTCTTCCTTCATACGCTTTGAACAAATTGCAATTACCTTATCGCCGTCAACGAGCTCGCCGTTTTCATCAACTGCAAGCATACGGTCAGCGTCGCCGTCAAAGGCAAGGCCGAGGTCAAGAGACGCGGACTTAACAAATCTCATAAGCTCTTCGGGATGAGTTGAGCCGCAGTTATCGTTAATGTTAACGCCGTCAGGTGTATCAGACAGCATAATGCATTTTGCTCCTAGCGCAGTAAAAATATCTTTAGCGCAAACGGATGCAGAGCCGTTGGCGCAGTCAAGAGCGATAGTCATTCCGTCAAAGCGTACGTCGGTAGTTGAAACAACGTGCTCAATATAATCCTTAATAGCGTTTTTTGAAAACAGTCTGTTACCGACATCGCCGCCGGTTTTATATTCGGGAATACGGCTATCATCAAGAATAATTGACTCAATTTCATCCTCAATTGCGTCGTCAAGCTTATAGCCTGTTTTCTGGAAAATCTTAATTCCGTTATATTCACAGGGATTATGAGATGCTGAAATCATAATACCTGCTTCACATTCATATTTACCTACAAGGTATGCAACAGCGGGAGTTGGAACAATTCCTACAGAAAGAACGTTACATCCAACTGAACAGAGACCTGAAGTAAGAGCAGCTTCAAGCATGTCGCCCGACGCTCTTGTATCCCTGCCAATTAAAACAGTAGGCTTTGCGCTTTTTGCTTCCTCAAGTAATACAGTTGCAGCAGCGGCGCCGATTTTCATTGCAAGCTCGTTAGTTAAATCCTTATTTGCAATTCCTCTTACGCCGTCTGTTCCGAATAATCTACCCATAATATCTCCTTATAAATCTAACTTTTGCTGTGTATCGTTTGCGTTGCCGCCGTTAAACGGTATTCCGAGATGCTGATAACCCGCAGGGGTTACGCAGCGACCGCGCGGCGTTCTTGCAAGAAAGCCTATCTGCATAAGATAGGGTTCATATACATCCTCAATAGTTACGCTTTCCTCACCGATTGCGGCAGAAATAGTTTCAAGCCCTACGGGACCGCCGTTATAATTTCTGACCATTGTCATTAACAGCCTTCTGTCAATAGCGTCAAGACCGAGTTCGTCAATTTCCATTGAAGCAAGCGCTTCGTTTGCAGCTTCGTCGGTAATAATGCCGTCGTACTTAACCTCTGCAAAATCACGCGCGCGTTTAAGCAGGCGGTTTGCAATACGCGGGGTTCCCCTTGATCTTCCTGCAATCTGAAGCGCGCCGTTATCGTCAATAGGAATATTGAGAATACGCGATGAGCGCTTAACAATCTTTGCGAGCTCTTCTGGCTTATACATTTCAAGCCTTAAGATTACGCCGAAACGGTCACGCAGAGGAGCAGAAATCTGACCTGCGCGCGTTGTTGCGCCGACAAGCGTAAACTTCGGGAGGCTCAACTGATAGCTTCTTGCGGAAGGACCTTTACCGATAATAATATCAATTTTACCGTCCTCCATAGCAGGATAGAGTATTTCCTCAACCGTACGGTTAAGTCTGTGTATTTCGTCAATGAAAAGAACGTCTCCGCTTTCAAGGTTTGAAAGAATTGCAACAAGATCGCCCTGCTTTTCAATGGCGGGGCCTGACGTAATTCTGATATTTACGCCCATTTCGTTGGCAACAATTCCCGCAAGCGTTGTTTTACCGAGACCCGGAGGGCCGTAAAGCAGAACGTGGTCAAGCGGTTCTCCCCTTTGCCTTGCAGCCTGAATATATACGTTAAGATTTTCCTTTGCCTTTTCCTGGCCGATATATTCGCTTAACTGCTTCGGACGGAGCGAGTTTTCTATTTCGTTATCTTCCGAGGTGTATTCGGGAGCGGAAAGCCTGCTCTCAAAATCCATTTCGTTTTCAATCATATGTTCTCACCAAAATATAATATTATTCTTAAAGTTGCGCAGAAAGCTGTTTAAGCGCAAGCCTTATCATTTCGTCTACGGACAGCGATTTATCAAGAGCGCCGACTGCCGTTGCTGCATCGGAACGCTCGTAGCCGAGGGAAATAAGAACCTCAACCGCTTCGCTTGCATTTGAACTTGAAGCAACGGACTGAATGCCCTCAACAACGCTTGCAACACCGGAAGAACCGATACCCGCCATTTTATCCTTAAGCTCAAGAACAACACGCTCCGCTGTTTTTTTGCCAACGCCGTTAGCCTGTTGAATTGAACGCACGTCGCCGCTTGAAACAGCGATAGAAAGCCTGTCGGGAGGTAAGGCGCTTAAAATAGCCATAGCTGCCTTAGGACCAACGCCGCTTACTGTAATAAGAAGCTTAAACGCTTCAAGCTCGCTTAACTCGTAAAAGCCGTAAAGGTCAATTGCATCCTCGCGTACAGCCATATGAGTAAAAAGATTTACCTCTTTACCTACTGACGGAAGCTGACGCAGGGTTGTTACGCTGATAAAGCACTTGAAGCCTACTCCACCGCATTCAACGACTGCAAAGGCAGGGTCTGCATAGCTTAAAACACCTTTTACATTGTAAATCATAATTATTCACCAAACTGTTCTTTAATCATAGAGTTGAGCCTGCCGATGGATGAACCGCTTGTATGCGCATGGCAGATTGCCATTGCAAGTGCGTCCGCAGTATCGTCCGGCTTTGGAACGGATTTTAAACCGAGGATATTTTTTGTCATTTCCTGCACCTGCTTTTTTTCAGCTCTGCCGTATCCGGTAACGGACTGCTTAACCTGAAGCGGCGTATATTCAAAAATATCCCTGCCGTACATCTGGGCTGCAAGAGTAATAACTCCCCTTGCCTGTGCAACGTCAATAACGGTTTTCTGGTTTGAATTATAGAAAAGCTTTTCCATACTCATTGAGTCAGGCTTATACTTCTCAAAAAGATAGGACATATCATTGTAAATGATTTGAAGCCTTTCGGGAAACGGAGTATTGGCTTCCGTTGTGATTGCCCCGTAACCAAGCACGTTAAACCTGCCGTTTACATATTCAATTACGCCCCAGCCTACTATTGCGTAACCCGGGTCAATACCTAAAACTATCATATGGCATACTACCCTATTTTATAATCGACTTATTATAACACATATATAATTTAAATGCAATAAAATATATATTAAATTAATATAAATAATGGGAACAGACAAGCTGTTCCCATTAAAACTAATTTACCTCAAACGGAATATTGTTTTCCTGACACCAGTCGATAGCGGTTTTAAGAAGAAAATGATTCTGAAAATCCTCAAAACCGTCCGAAAGGTGTTTATAAGCATTAAAGTATTTCCAGAAGGTTTCTATGTAATCCTCATCGGGTACGGTTGCAAGCTTTTCTTTAAGCTTTTTAGTTCCTACCGCTTCGATATAAGCCTTTGCAAGTTCAATTCGGCTAACGCGGAAATAAGGAATATATCCGAGCGAGAGAAGAAATTCGGATTCGCTCAGGTTTTCAGGTCTTGCGATATCCGCAGTATGAGTTATATCACGAACGATAAAGCTCCTGAAAGAAAACCAGTACTGACCTTCTGCGCCCCAGCCTTTTTGAAGCGCGTCTGCATCAAGTTCAAAAACCATATTATCCATATCAAATTCCCCTTTTATTCAAGAATATCTTCGGTAAACGAGCCTTCGCCTCTCTGAAGCGAGGTAATACCGGTTCTTGCAAGCTCAACAATACCGAAATTTTTATAAAGATAATCTACAAACTCATCAATGGTTTCACCCTTACCCGTAAATTCAAGAGTAACGGTTTCAAGTGAAATATCAAGAACTCTTGCGCCGTACTTTACATTAAATGCAAGCAGCTCGTTTTTTTCGGGAATGCCCTTTGCGGCAACCTTAACAAGCAAAAGTTCGGAGGAAACAGAGTTTTCATCAGTAAGTGACGAAACCTTTTTAACAATTTCAAGCTTTGAAAGCTGACGCTTAATCTGCCTGAAATTTTCAGGTTCCGTATTGGTTTCAATCGTCATACGCGAAAAAGCGCTGTCCTCTGTTTCGGAAACCGTAAGGGAAGAAATATTATAGCCGCGCCTTGAAAAAAGGCTTGCGATACGCTGAAGTACACCGCTTTCGTTATCAACGAGAACGGATAAAACGAGTTTTTCTTTCATACGTACCTCCTAATATTTAACAATAATATTATTATGATTTCCGCCGGGAGGAATCATAGGAAGAACTATACTTTCCGGGCTGATTCTGCAATCGGCAAGAACCGGTCCGTCATATGAAAACATTTCATCAACAACGGAAGAAATATCGCAGTTATTATTAATTCTTACGGCTTTAACGCCAAACGCCTCCGCAACCTTTACAAAGTCGGTTTTTCTTCCCGGCTCAGTTTGTGAAAACCTTCCGTCATAAAACAGCTTCTGCCACTGACGCACCATGCCGAGAACCGTATTGTTCATTACAAAGATTTTAACAGGAACATTATACGATACGATGGTTGCAAGCTCGTTTAAATTCATATGAAAACCGCCGTCACCAACGAAAACAACTACCTGTGACGCGGGTTTACCGAGCTTTGCTCCTACTGCTGCACCGAGCGAATAGCCCATAGTGCCGAGACCGCCGGAGCTAAGGAAGGTACGGGGCTTTGAAAACTTATAAAACTGGGCAGCCCACAGCTGATGCTGACCTACGTCGGTAACGATAATTGCATCCTCATTACAAAGCGAATTAATCTTTTCAATAAGCACTTGCGGATTAACATAATCGCCGAGCTGCGCCTGTTCAAAAGGCTCCTTCTGCATTTCTACAGAAGCCTTCCACTCGCTGTGGTCAAGCTGTTCAAGCTTACTTGTAAGGAGCGGTAAAACGTCCTTTAAATCGCCCTTCAAATGATAATTTGAAACGATATTTTTATCCATTTCGGCAGCGTCAATATCAATATGTAGTATTTCTGCATCGGGGGAAAATTCTTTTCTGCTTACCGCAACACGGTCGGAAAACCTTGCGCCGCAGGTAATTAAAACGTCACAGTCAAACGCGGCTTTATTGCATTCGCATCTGCCGTGCATACCGATTAATCCGAGATGAAGCGGGTGGTTATAAGGAAAAGCGCCAAGTCCCATTAAAGTTGAAGCAACGGGGGCGTCAAGCTTTTCGGCAAACTTAATTAAATCCTCCCCTACATTGGAAGAAACAGCGCCGCCGCCAACATAAATAAGCGGTCTTTTTGCGTTTTTAAGAAGCTCGACTGCTCTGTTTACGGAATGCTCGCTCGGGAGAGGAATTTCCTTGGGTGTCTGTGCAGGCTCGGGCGTATACTCACACATTGCCGCCGTTACGTCTTTAGGTATATCAACCATTACGGGGCCTTTCCTTCCGCTCATTGCAATTTTGAATGCGCGGCGGCTTGAGGGTGCTAAATCCTCAACATTCTTAACAAGGAAGTTATGCTTTGTAATCGGCATTGTAATACCTGTAATATCAACCTCCTGGAAGGTATCCCTTCCTATAAGGCTGTTGGAAACGTTAGCAGAAATTGCTACAAGCGGAATACTGTCAAGATAAGCTGTTGCGATACCGGTTACAAGATTTGTTGCACCGGGACCGGACGTAGCAAAACAAACACCCACCTTACCTGTTGCACGGGCATAACCGTCTGCAGCGTGCGCCGCGCCCTGTTCATGTGAAGTGAGTATATGCTTAAAAGTATCGCCGTATTTATAGAGCTCATCGAAGATATTAAGGATTGTACTTCCCGGATAACCGAAGATAGTATCAACGCCCTGCTCTTTTAAAGTTTCAAGAACTATCTGAGCACCGCTGAGTTCCACAAATTCATCCCCTTTTCAAAATATCTACTGTATTTTAGTGCATTTGTTCATAGATGTCAAGTATTTAAACTTGTAAAATGATGTTATTTGTTGTATAGTATTGCTGTAATAAATTTTATGCAACAGGAGCAAATTAAATGAAACTCGGAATGGTAGGTTTGCCCAACGTAGGCAAAAGCACACTTTTTAACGCAATTACCAACGCAGGAGCTCAAAGCGCCAACTATCCTTTTTGCACTATTGAGCCTAATGTGGGAATGGTAAGCGTTCCCGACGAAAGACTTGACAGGCTTGCTGAAATGTATCAGCCGGATAAATTTACACCGGCAACGATTGAATTTGTTGACATAGCAGGTCTTGTTAAAGGCGCAAGCAACGGAGAAGGTCTTGGTAACAAGTTTCTTTCACACATCCGTGAGGTTGACGCGATAATTCACGTTGTAAGATGCTTTGAAAACGACGACATAACGCACGTTGACGGCAGTATTGACCCGAAAAGAGATATTGAAACAATTAATCTTGAACTGATACTTTCAGACCTTGATATTCTTACAAGAAGAATTGACAGCCGTAAAAAAGCTATGAAGGGCGACAAAACCATTGCCTCTGAGGTTGCTTTTCTTGAAAGACTCAAGGCTGAAATGGAAAGCGGAAAAACTGCAAGAGCTGTTGATATTTCAGACGATGAAGCAGAGTATCTTAAAGATGTTTCACTCCTTACAATAAAGCCGGTAATCTATGCCTGCAATATGGGAGAAAATGACTTTCTTGACGGTATTGACAGCAACCCGTATTACAAGGCTGTTAAGGAAATTGCAGACGCGGAAGGAAGCGAAACTTCCCCGATTTGCGCTGAAATAGAAGCGGAGATATCGGAGCTTGAGGAGGATGAAAAGCAGGCGTTTTTAGAGGACATAGGACTTGAACAGTCAGGTCTTGACAGACTTATTAAAAAGAGCTATTCCCTTCTCGGACTGATAAGCTATCTTACTGCAGGTAAGCCCGAAGTAAGAGCCTGGACAATAAAAAAAGGAACAAAGGCTCCTCAGGCTGCAGGCAAAATTCACTCCGACTTTGAACGCGGATTTATAAGAGCCGAGGTTGTTGCTTACGATGACCTTATCGCTTGCGGAACCATGGCTGCCGCTAAAGAGAAGGGTTTGGTAAGAAGCGAAGGCAAGGACTACGTAATGAAAGACGGAGATATAGTGCTTTTCAGATTTAATGTATAATTCCAGATTGGAATAAATGATTACTAGTCTATTATTTTACAAAACAGTTGACTATTTTGATAATTTAGGATATTATAATAATTAAACCTATATTAGCGGAGGCTTATATGTTCGGAGCAGTTGAAAAAGATGATATTCAGCTCCTTAACGAAATTAAAAACGGCAGTGAAGACGCTTTAAACGAATTGATAAAGCGTTATAAGAGCAACGTTGAAATTATTGCGTTAAAATACATTGACTCCCCGCTTGAAAAGGACGATTTAGTTCAGGAAGGCATGATTGGACTTCTTGCTGCAATTAATTCTTACAGTCCTGATAAGGGAGCTAAATTTAAAACATATGCATCGGTTTGCATTAATAATTCTGTTCAAACAGCTTTAAAAAAGTTTTCACGCTTAAAAGCTATTCCCCAGGAAAACATTGTTACCCTTGAGGAAGAAGAGCTTGACAGCAGTTTTGCAATAAGCGCTGAAGATGAATACCTTGCAAAAGAAAGCGTTTCGACTTTGACAGATATTTTGTACGAAGGATTGTCAAAATTTGAAAATGAGGTTCTCAGGCTTCATATTGTAGGCTGTTCATACGGTGAAATAGCCGAAAAGCTTGAAAAGAACCCCAAGGCAATAGATAATGCTATCCAACGTATTCGTAAGAAACTCAATGGAGTTACTTTTTGAATATTTCCCCAGCATCTTAGGTTTAAGAGGATTGCTAAATTCACTGCTTAAGCAAAATCTTATACCATTTTCCCCGGCAAAATCTTTAGAGAGGTAGAAATGGATAATGTACGAAGACAAAGTTTTAGTTTGCAAAGAATGCAACAACGAATTTGTTTTCACTGCAGGAGAGCAGGAATTCTACGCCGAGAAGGGCTTTGTTAACGAGCCCCAGCGTTGCAAGGCTTGCAGAGACAAAAGAAAAGCCGCTGCCAAAGGCCCGCGAGAGATGCACGATGCAACTTGCGCACAATGCGGAAAAGCTTGCAAGGTTCCTTTTGAGCCTAAAGAAGACAGACCGGTATACTGCAGTGAATGTTTCGCAAAATTAACCGAAGAAGCAGAAACAGAAGAAACAGAATAATTAAGAATAATAAGCCGCCTTAATGGCGGCTTTTATCATTGTATTTTTACACAAAAAGGTATATCAGATTGATACAATGCAACCTATTTAAGGGGGTGCAGTTTTTGTTTTGGGTTGCAATGTTAACATTCTTTGCTTTTGCGGTTTTAACCGAACAATTGGACTATGCTTGTATTACCGTTTGCAATGCTTGCTTTTTGGCGTAAAAACGCTATAATTAATAGTATAAACACCAAAAATGAGGTAATAAAAATGATTGATATATGCTTTTCGGAATCAGCCGGTGGCAACATAAAATGGTTACTTCGTAATAATCAGGACATTGATGAAATTCAAGATTTTTTGTTGAAAGTTAATGCAAACAATGAGATAAAAGATGCATTTTCAAAACCGACTAAAAAAGTTTATCCTTTTGCGTTGTGGTTTGACCAGTACGGCATTAATGATGATACCTTTGAACAAGGCAGAATGGAAGTGTTGAGCCATTATTACGAAAGGCCTTGTAACGCTAAACGAAAATACAATATTTATATGAAAGATATTGATGAAATTGTCGCTGAAGCACA
>JAFYGD010000039.1 GCA_017543415.1 Eubacterium sp.
AGGATGAAAACATAAAAACGTTCTTTGATTTGGACCCTGACGGCATCAGCTTCGTTTTCAACCTCAACTTCCTCGGAACTCTTATTCCAACCCAGGTATTCGCAAAGGATATGGTTGAAAGGGAAAACACCTGTATAGTAATGATTACCTCAATGAACGCGTTCAGACCGCTTACCCGTATTCCCGCTTATTCGGCGGCAAAGGCTGCAGTTAAGAATTTTACCGAATGGATGGCTGTTCACTTTGCGCCTATGGGCATACGCGTTAACGCTATCGCGCCCGGCTTTTTCTCAACAAAGCAAAACGCCGCTCTTTTATGGAATGAGGACGGAAGTCCGACCGAAAGAACGGGCAAAATTCTTGCCGCAACTCCAATGAACCGCTTCGGCGAGCCTGAGGAGCTTGACGGCGCGCTGCTGTTCCTTGTGGACGAGGCTTACAGCGGCTTTATTACCGGAGTAAATATTCCGGTTGACGGTGGATTTAACGCCTATTCCGGCGTATAAATTAATAGCAAATTTCAAAAGAAAAGAGGAAAAAACTATGAAAAAAACAATTAGCTTGGTATTATCGTTAGTAATGCTGTTAAGCATTGCAACATTCGGCACACAGGCGTTTGCGGCTAATCTGGTTGCCGACAGTGACGCAAGAGCAATGCTCACTTCTGTAAACGATTTCAGAACCGGCAGCGACGCATGGTACTGGAATGAAACCGACACTGCAAAGGTAACTCTCACAACCCTTAAAGGTTATACTTATGATGAGAACCTTGAAAAGATTGCAAAAATCAGAGCAGAAGAACTCGCAACTAAATTCAGCCACACAAGGCCTGACGGAACCGACTACTACACCTGCACCGCAACGGATGCAAACGGCGCAGTTGTTGAAACCTGGGGCGAAAACATTGCTTACGGTATAAACATGAGCGCTAATGAAGCTTACGTTACATGGCGTGAGGATAATGACCCGTATGCAGGCCAGGGCCACAGAAGAAATATGCTCAGCGAAAAGTTTACAACCATTGGTATTGCAGGCTATGTTGCTGATGACGGTAAAGTTTACTGGGTACAGGAATTCGGTTATGAGCTTTCCGCACAGAGCGGCGATTCTGCTCCCGGCTCACAGACTGTTGCAAAACCCAAAGCAACCAAAATCACAAAGCTTACCGCAAAGAAAAAGGGCTTTGTTGTTCAGTGGAAGAAGGGCGCTTCGGGCGTTAAGGGTTATCAGATTCAGTATTCCCTTAAGAGCAGCTTCAAAAACAGCAAAACCGTTACAGTTAAAGGCGTTAAAACAACCAAAAAAGCAGTCAGCAAGCTTAAGGCAAAGAAAAAGTATTATGTTCGTGTAAGAACTTATAAAGTTGTTAACGGCAAAAAGGTTACTTCAAATTGGAGTGCTAAAAAAGCCATCAAAACCAAAGGATAATAACAATGGCAAAAAAATTATTCAGAGATAAAAATAACCAGATGCTTGCAGGCGTATGTGCAGGCATCGCAAAGTATTTTGATATGGACCCAACCATTATCCGCCTTATATGGGTTGTAATCACCTTTGCAGGCGGTTCGGGACTTATTGCGTATATAATCTGCGCTATTGTAATCCCCGAAGAACCCGATTTTACCGAGGTTGACTGGGAAAATATTGAAAAAGAGAATACGGAAAATAAAGAATAATTAATACGGAGGATAGTTATGGCTTATTGTCCTAACTGTAACAGCCCGGTTGAAGATGGTACAAAATTCTGTGCTAACTGCGGAGCCGCTGTTACAAGCGATGTCCCCACGGCAATTCCCGTTGAACCCCCAACCGCAACGCCCGTCGGCTCACCCCTTCAGGGCTTTTCGGACAGGGTTAACGACCCCGAAATTCTTGCAGCGGTTAAGAAAAACAGAAAGCTTGCAAAAATTTTCGGTATATGTATTATTCCGCTTCCGCTTTTAGGCTTTGTAATTTACAGCCTTGTAAGCGATAAAATGGAAACCGCCAACGCCGTTAAGTACGGCGCAATCGTTTCTTTGATTTTTCTGATTTTTGTTGTGTTCAGCCTTATTAAAACCAGAGCCAAAAACTCTTATGAAGGCGTTGTTACCGAACAGAAGGCAAAGGAGCGCACCGAAAAAAGCGGCGAGCATTACAGAACATATACCGAATATATTACCTATGTTAAAACAACGGACGGTAAAAAGGAAAAAATCAGGGAAAACGACAGGTCAGAATCGTTTGTATATAATTATACTGACGTCGGCGACCGCCTGCGCTATCATCCGCAATTCAATTTTCCTTATGAGCTTTACGATAAGTCAAAGGCTCCGTTTATTCGCTGTGTGAGCTGCGGAAAGAAAAATCCCTTATCCGCCGACCGCTGCGAAAAATGCAATATTCCGTTACTTAAATAATTAAAAATCCCGACGCACCGCGTCGGGACTTTTTTTATTTGTTTTAACTCTTCTTTGTAGTTACCGTTTTGGATTTAGACCAGCTTGAATAAAGCGTAACCGTTTTTGAGCCGTTCTTAACTTTATCGTAGGTACGGATACGGAAGTAATACTTTGTATTCTTCTTCAGCTTCTTTATTGTACGGCTTGTTGCGTTTACGTTTGTAAACTTAACCGAGCCTTTATTCTTTGTGAAGCCCGAATTCGTTGCCCACTGAATTTCATAGCCCGAAATCTGAACGTTCTGTTTGTTGAAATAGAGCGTTACGGAATCCTTGGTTGTCTTTTTGTCAGACTTGAAGGTTGTTCCCTTCGGTACTATCTTGTATTCAACGGTCTTGCTGCCGGAATAGTTGCCCTTTAAGGTAACGTAAATCTTGTATACGCCAACGTTTTTGCTTGATTTGTTGGACCACTTAATTGTATAGTCTTTTCCGCTTACAAGCTTTCTTGTGCCGTCAAGCACTACAATTTCAGACGGCTTTCTTACCTTCTTGTTGTAAACAAACGAGGTATCTGAAAGTAATACCTTCGGAGTAATCTTCTTTGCGGAAATGTAATAGCCCGTATTAAATGCGCCGGTGAAATCGCCCATACCCTCAATATGTACCTGAGCGGCTCCAACATTAACATTGTTAGTGTAAACAATCTTATAGTCAACGTCTTTAACAAGAGTTTTTCCGCTGTATAAAAGAGTGCAGGGCTGTACGATTGCCTTGCCCGTATATGTTGCGCTGTTTAGTCCGCTGATGGTTGCGTTCAGAATATTGTAGCCCGCTTTTCCAAGTTCATAGGAAACGAAAATGAATTTGTGACCGTCGTTCCAACTGAAGCCGTTTCCGAGTGGCGAATAGAGCGAAGCGGTGGTTTTATTATTATTGAAATAAGCGTTTATGTATTCGGGATACCTGAAGGAATAGCCCTGATTCGCCATAAGAGCGGCAGTAACCGTATAGCTGTGTCCCTTAACAAAGGTATCGTCTGTTCCGAGATAGCGGTGGGCGTCCTTATCATAATACCATAAGCCCGAGTGGCAGTATTCGTCGCGGTAATTGTAGACGGCGTAATTGGCGCCCTGCGGTACGCTCGCCGTAAAGTCCGGCTTTTCGTTTACAAACGCGTAGCCCGTCGCGCAGTTCACGCTAACGCTGTTCAGCTCTGAAGTGCATTCGAAGACAGCGTAAAGCGTAATGTATTTTTTAGAGTTTCTTGTATCTGCGTTTACTCTGTCGGGATAATAAGTGGTTTTTCTTGCATATCCGTCAACCCTGACATAGCCGTTGTCCTGATATAAAACCGAAACGTCGGGATTGTCTTCGCCGTCGGTATTGAAGATATAGCCGTCGTCAGCCTTAACCCTTACCTGTAAAGTATAATTGTTTCCGCGTACAAACTTGTCAGTATCAGACATAACGGTGCCGGTTGAATCAATCCATTGCATTCCTTTGTGTTCTATTGCAATGTTGTTGCTTGCGTCATTGATTGAAACGCCCGTGGTTGCGCTTGCCGCATAATCAACGGGAGCGTTGCCCGGTCTCGGAAGAACTACGTTTGCAAGAGAGACTTCGCGGATAACGGTATCCCTGCCGCAGGCAGGGAAGTCATAGGTTGCCTTAATTTCCTGTTCGGGGAAAGCGCCTTCTTTTGCTGAAGCCATTACTTCAATCTCGTTAAACTGAGCGCAGTCTGTTAAAAGCCTTACTGCAACAGCAGGCTCTCCTTCATGAAGGTCAAACGAGTATCCGTTTTCGGCGGCTAAATAGACTTCAAGCCTGTATGCGTGACCGTTTGCGAAGGTGCCTCCTTCATAGGAATAAGAGCCATTGGTTTTGTCATACCACTGAACGTCACTTACGGTAAAGCCGCTGCCTTCAACTATTTCAGCATTTTGCTTTATCTCGCCCCCGGTAAAGGGCTTGTACTGAATACCGAGGGTAACAATGTCAATTACCTCGTCGGCAAGCGCGTTGAAGCTTACACCGCCGATAATGCTTACAAGCATTAATAACGATAATATAAGCGAAAGAGCTTTTTTCATAAATATTCCTCCTGTTCTCTTTTTGTGTATATTCCATCACTTTAATTATATATAAAACAAATAGAGTAGTCAACAATAAAAAAAGGAGCGGTTTTCCGCTCCTAAAAGTTTATTTCATTTCCTCACGCGCTTCCTTTATGCGCTGAACGAAAATTTTGCCGGTTTCGGTAATTTTGCCGTAGTCGCCCGTTTTGGCTCCCGCCGTAAGCGAAGAACCCGCGCCGACTGCTATCGCGCCCGCCTTAATCCAGTCCTTAACGTTGTCAATGTCAACTCCGCCGGAGGGCATCATTACAGCGTGGGGGATGG
>JAFYGD010000003.1 GCA_017543415.1 Eubacterium sp.
ATGCTTTTTCACTTTTAAAAACCATTGTGTTTAAAACGAAGGACCGGAAAAAAACGGTTGCTATTATTTGCTCCGTCCTCAGCGTAGCAGTTTTTACCGTCGCTTTGATAACAGCCTTACGCAACAGTGAATACGATACGGCACTGCTGTTTTTGCTTGCGCTTTTTCTTCAATATCCGTTTGCAGTTTATTATATTGGAAAACGCTTTGCAAAAAAGAAAAGCGTCAGTGAAAAAAAGACTTCGCACACCGGAAATGTGCGAACAAATCCAAAGCTGTTCTTTTTGGCAGGCTTGTTTTTAAGCGTTTTATGCGGATTGACAATTCCCTCTAATATCATAAAAGCATCTCCGCTTGAATTTACCTTTTCAAACTACTCGTTTAACCCGCTGTGGTATTTAGTTTCCTCGGGCTGTATTGCCTTCGGTACATTCGTTATATGGTTAGGCGTTTTTTATTGGCTCTCCTCCGAAAAGAAAAAAATTGCATTTGAATTATTTTATGTCGGAATCAGTGGATTTGCTACACTCAGTTACTTTTTATTAGGGAAGAACCTGGGCACACTGACCTCATCGCTTTCTTATCTCAGTCAATCTACGCTGAATTACCCAAATGTGGAAAAGATTATCAGCGTTGCAATTTTACTTGCTTTAATTACTCTTTTAGCTTTGTTCTATGTGAAATTTATTGAAAAGCGAAAGTTTTTTATGCCGTTAATTGCCTCTGGATGTCTTGCGCTTTGTATTCTTTCCGCTACGAATGTTCAAGGCATTCATTCCGAACTGAGTACTTATAACGCTAAGACGATAAGCAGTACAAATGTAAAAATTCCGTTGAGCAAAACCGAAAGAAATATAGCGATTATTATGCTCGATAGAGCTATGGGCGCTTATGTCCCGTATATTTTCAACGAAAAGCCAACGCTCAAAGAACAGTTCAGTGGCTTCACTTATTATTCAAATGTCATCTCTTTCGGGCGCTCGACCAATTTCGGTGCGCCACCACTTTTTGGCGGCTATGAATACACCCCCGTTGAAATGAATTCCCGCAAGGGTGAATCTCTCAAGGATAAAAACAACGAGGCAATCAGCGTTTTGCCGCGCATATTCGGCGAAAACGGTTATCATATCACCTATATCAATCCCGTCTATGCCAACTACTATTATAAGTCGGAGTTATCTGTTTTCGAACCATATCCGTATATTACTGCAAGTGTCATTGACGAGCTGTCTTCGGATACAACGCTGACGGAAAACAACATACATAACAATTTCAGAAACTTCTATCTTTACAGCGTTATGCGCACTCTGCCAATATTTTTACAGCCACTTGTATATGACGGAGGAAACTATTATATCAATAATAATACTCAGCGCTTGGAAAGTCCTTACCGTGCCATTGGCAACAGAGACACTTTTCTGAAGGCGTACAGCATATTGCAGAATCTTTCCTCAATAACCGAAACCAACAATTCTAACGGTGAAGTTCTGATAATGACAAATAACACGACACATGACATACAGCTTTTACAGGAGCCTGCATACGAACCGCGCGATAGGGTGGATAATGAGAAATATGACCTTATGCACACCAACAGGTTTACCGTTAACAACCGCACGCTAAAAATGAAAAACCATAAGCATTATACCCACTATCAGTGCAACGTTGCGGCACTGATGCGTTTAGGAGAATGGTTTGACTTTTTAAGAGCAAACGATGTGTACGACAACACGAAAATCATCATCGTTTCTGACCACGGTTACGGCACTGATATGGAACAACTGAAGGAGCTCATAATCGAAGAGGGTAACTCCGCATTGAGTGACGCAGAGGCTTATTTTCCGCTGCTGATGATAAAAGACTATAACAGCAAAGGCTTTTCCGTTTCAAATGAGTTTATGACCAATGCGGACGTGCCTACCATCGCACTTGAAGGAGCTGTGGAAAACCCGGTTAACCCGTTTACGCAAAAGCCGATAAACAGCAAAGAAAAATTCGCCCACAAACAGTATATCATTGCTTCCTATGATTTTGATATTGCAAAAAACAATGGAAACCAATTTAACCCATCTATGTGGTATTCCGTTCAAGACAGCATTTGGGAACATAAGAACTGGGAGCGTGTTGCGGATAAAGCCGTGTTAACAAATGATGACATAAATGAATAAGGATAGGTTACTATGAATGCAATTATTCTGGCTGCCGGTATGGGCAAGCGTCTTAAAGAGTTAACTTACAACAATGCAAAATGTATGATTCAGGTGAGCGGCACAACGTTGATTGAGCGACTGCTTCGTCAGATTGATAAACAGGATGTTCATAAAATCACAATCGTTATTGGCTATAAAGGTCAGGCACTGAGGGATTATATATCCTCGTTAAGTATACAAACACCTATTGAGTATATTGAAAACCAAATTTACGATAAAACGAATAATATCTATTCTTTGTCGTTAGCAAAAGACGTATTGTGCGAAGATGATACGCTGCTTTTTGAATCTGATATTATATTTGAGGACAGTATTATCAAAGCCCTGATAGAGGATACGCGTCCCACGCTTGCACTGGTTGATAAATATGAGGCGTGGATGAACGGAACCTGCGTAAAAACGGACAAAAACGATAATATCGTTGCTTTCGTGCCGGGCAAAGAAATACTCTTTTCTGAAGCGGACAGCTATTATAAAACCGTAAACATTTATAAATTTTCAAAGCAATTCTCACAGGAATACTATGTACCGGCTTTGGAGGCATATGAAGCCGCCAATGGAGAAAACGAATACTATGAACAGGTTTTACGAGTTTTGACGGAAACAGGTAATACCGAGATGAAAGCTAAGAGGCTTAGAGGTCATCTTTGGTATGAAATCGACGATATTCAGGATTTGGATATTGCTTCATCCCTGTTTGAGCGTGATGCCATAAAACGATATACTCTTTTAGAACAACGAAACGGCGGTTACTGGCGATATCCGAAACTTCTGGATTTTAACGGGGCAGGCAAATCATATTTTCCTTCCGCACGAATGATTGATGAGATGAAATTCAGCTTTAATAAGCTGATGACCCAAACACCCTCTGGTTCCGACACTATTCGGCTTCTTTTTTCAAAGTGCTTCAATGTTCGTCAGGAATACATAGCGGCATGTAGCTGTGAAAATGCTTTTTTTCTATCGCTTTCTGCCAGCCTGAAAGGAAGAAACGGCTTTATTGCAGATGAACTTGAAATCTGTAATGCCCCCTGCTTTGAAGGTCAAATCCGTTTTTCCCCTTCAGAAGAGGGCGCATACAACGTTGACAGCATTATACAGTTTTTTAAGCAAAACAGAGTTGACAATATTATACTTAGCAATCCGCAACGCCACTTGGGAGGCTTTATCAACAGGGAAAATGTACTTACTCTTTTAAAATGGTGTGATTGTAACGGAATTGTTTTGGTTATAGATGAATCGTTCATTGATTTTGCAGATGAGGGCGGACATTCACTGCTGCATAATGACATTCTGGAAGCTTACAACAATCTGATTATATATAAAAATATTTCTGTTTCGTGCGGTATTTCAGGTGCGGGAATGAGCGTTGTTTTCAGCAAAGAGCTTTCATCTCACCTGAAAAGGGATGTTGTTGGTTTCCATGTCCATTCCTTCAGCGAGTTCTTTTTACAGATATTTGAAAAATATAAAGAGGATTATCAAAAAGCACTGATGATGTTTAAAGCGGAAAGAGCAAGAATGTCTGATGAGCTTAGCAAAATACAAGGTATATGCGTGTTTCCATCGCAATCCGATATTATCGTAATTGATGTAAAGAAAACAAATAGCCGTCAGTTTGCTGCTAAACTTCTTAACGATTACAATATTTTTGTCGGCATTACGGAAACAGGGTCATTTATTCGTATTGCTGTCAGAACTGCTGAGGATAATGACAAGCTTCTGACAGCAATAAAAGAAACACTTTCCCAATAAACGGCGCACAGCCAGTATATAATCGCTTCAATGGGATTTGATATCGCGAAAAATAACGGAAATCAGTTTAAAAACGCGCGTTGGTATTCGGTTCACGATAATATCTGGAAACACGAAAACTGGAAGCGCGTTGCTGAAAATAAAGTTTTGACAAATGGCGATGTTAAAAGTATTGATGGTGATTAGAAATTAGAAAAGACAGATTTAACAACTTCAGTATAATATACTCAATATATACACGATTGTATCAACAGGCGGGAATTTTGATTACGGTTAAAACACACGGAAGAATGAAAGAACGGTTACTGCATAGCCGTTCTTTTTCTTATATTGCAGCGACCGTCAAATATCATTGACAATATGAGTCCCTTAATTTATAATTAAGTTATCTGAATGAAAGGAAAAAGATAATATGGCAAGACAAAGAATTCAATCTGTTTCCCAGGTTGAGGCAACTGTTGACAGACTATATGAAGAGCTTGGCAGCCGTGTAAACGCTGTTTCAACTAATTCATGCCCTATTGACGTTGCCCTCGGCTTTGTAAGGCTGTGCCATTCACAGTCCTGCGGTAAATGTACGCCGTGCAGAGTAGGCTTAGGTCAGCTTGCAACGTTGATTGAAAGCGTGCTTGACGGCGAGGCAACCGAAGAAACCGTTGACCTGATTGAAAGAACCGCTCAGTCAATCTATCTTTCGGCTGACTGCGCTATCGGTTATGAAGCGGCAAATATGGTTCTTGTAAGCGTGAAAGGCTTCCGAGAGGATTTTGAGTCTCACGTTAAAAACGGTAAGTGTATGTGTCACTTTGACAGACCTGTACCCTGTGTAACGAGATGTCCTGCAAACGTAGATATACCGGGATATATTGCTCTTGCCGCGGCGGGAAGACCCGAGGACGCTGTAAGACATATAAGAAAGGACAACCCGTTCCCGACAGCCTGTGCTCTCATCTGTGAGCATCCATGTGAGAATTACTGCAGACGTCAGATGATTGACGACCCTGTAAATATTCGCGGAATAAAGCGCTATGTATGCGATAAGGCGGGCGAGGTTCCTGCTCCCGAATGTATGGAAAAAACGGGAAAGAAAATTGCCGTTATAGGCGGTGGACCGAGCGGACTGACCTGTGCGTATTATCTTCAGTTAATGGGGCATCAGACAACCGTCTTTGAGGAGAAAAAGCATCTCGGCGGTATGCTGAGATACGGTATCCCGAATTACAGGCTCCCGAGAACAAGACTTCAGGAGGATATTGACTGTATCCTTTCGACGGGCGTAGAGGTTAAGCTTAATACAAAGGTTGCTTCTCCCGAGGAGCTTAAGAAGCTCACGGAAGAATATGACGCTCTTTACATAGCTATCGGAGCTCATAAGGATAAAAAAATAGGACTTGAAAACGAGGACGCCGAGGGAGTAATCTCCGCCGTTGAAATGCTTAAGGCTATAGGCGACGGCGAATATCCGGATTATACCGGTAAAAAGGTTATCGTTATCGGCGGCGGTAACGTTGCTATGGATTGCACGAGAACAGCGGTACGTGCAGGCGCCGATAAGGTAAGCGTTGTTTACAGAAGAAGAATTGCCGATATGACTGCGCTTGAAGAGGAGATTTTCGGAGCGCAGGCTGAAGGCGCTGAAATTCTTGAGCTTGTAGCGCCTTCAAGAATTGAAAAGGGAGAAGACGGCAAGGTTAAGGGTCTTTGGGTTAAACAGCAGATGATAAGCGAATTCAGAAGGGGAAGGCCTGCGCCGGTTGACGCGGGAGAGAAAGAATACTTAATCCCCTGCGATAAGCTTGTTGTTGCTATCGGTCAGGCTATTGACAGCGACCCGTTCGCAGAATACGGACTTCCGAGAAAATGGGACCAGATTGACGCAGACGGCTTTGCTATGATTGCCGGTATGGACGGAGTATTTTCGGGCGGAGACTGTGCAACCGGCCCGGCAACCGTTATTAAAGCTATTGCGGCAGGTAAGGCTGCTGCGGCTAATATTGACGAATACTTAGGCTTTAACCATATTATTGAAAGCGGTGTAGAGGTTCCTCCTGCGAGGGTTTATGACCGTAAGCCCTGCGGACGAGTTAATATGCGCGAAATGGAAGCAGGAGAGAGGAATAAAAGCTTCGAGCCTTTTGAATACGGTATGAGCGACAGAGAAGCTATGCAGGAATCCAACCGTTGTCTGCGTTGCGACCACTTCGGATATGGCTGCTTTGAAGGAGGTAGAGTTTTTAAATGGTAAATTTAACGATTAACGGTAAAAAGATTACCGCCGAAAAGGGAACTACTATCCTTGAAGCTGCAAACGCAAACGGAATACTTATTCCGACGCTCTGTTATTTAAAGGATATTAATGAAATAGGCGCATGCAGAATATGCGTCGTTGAAATTGAAGGGATGGAGCGCCTTGCGGCAGCCTGTAATAATACCGTTGAGGAGGGTATGGTTATCTATACCAATTCGCCAAAGGTTATGGCTTCAAGAAAGGCTACGCTTGAGCTTATCCTGTCCGAGCACGAATACTCCTGTGCTACCTGCGCAAGGTGCGGAAACTGTCAGCTTCAGTCTCTTGCCGAGGAATTCGGGCTTTCAACCGATATTTATAAAAAGAAGATAAGAAAGATAAAGTGGGACAGAAACTTTCCGCTTATAAGAGATAACGAAAAATGCATTAAATGTATGCGCTGCATACAGATATGTAATAAGGTTCAGGCGCTCGGCGTGTGGGATATCTGCGGAACAGGCGCGCGCACAACGGTTGACGTTAAGGGAGGCCTTGATATTGCTCAGGCTGACTGCTCGCTTTGCAGCCAGTGTATAACTCACTGTCCTGTCGGAGCTCTTCACGAAAGAGAAGATAAAAACGTTCTTTACAGCGCCCTTGCGGATAAAGATAAGATAAAGATAGTTCAGGTTGCTCCCGCCGTAAGAGCAGCGTGGGGCGAGGAATTAGGACTTGCTCCCGAGGATGCAACCATGGAAAAAATGGGAGATGCATTAAGACAAATCGGATTTGATTATGTATTCGATACAAACTTCTCTGCCGACCTTACTATTATGGAAGAGGGAAGCGAGTTTCTTAAACGTCTCGGCGATAAAGATAATAACAAATTCCCGATGTTTACCTCCTGCTGTCCGGGCTGGGTGCGCTTTATAAGAACGCAGTATCCCGATATGGTTGACCGGCTTTCCTCGGCAAAGAGTCCGCAGCAGATGTTCGGCGCGGTCGTTAAAAGCTACTTTGCCGAAAAAATAGGAAAAGACCCAAAGGATATTATCAGCGTTTCGATAATGCCCTGCGTCGCCAAAAAGGCTGAAGCCGCTTATGAGAATATGGGAAGCGAAAAAAGAGGTCAGGATGTTGACATCGTTCTCACAACCCGTGAGCTCGTTAAAATGATTAAAGCAGCAGGGATTAATGTGAGCGAGCTTGATGATAAGCCTCTTGACGACCCGCTCAGCGATGGTACAGGCGCAGCTGTTATATTCGGCGCAACGGGCGGCGTTATGGAAGCGGCGCTTCGTTCGGCTTACTTTCTCGCAACGGGTAAGAACCCCGACGCTGACGCCTTTAAGGCTGTAAGAGGCTATCACAAGGGCTGGAACGAGGCTGAATTCGATATTGAAGGAACGAAGGTTCGCTGTGCTGTTGCAAGCGGTCTCAAAAACACGAAGACTCTTTTGGAAGCTATCAGAAGCGGCGAGGTTGATTACGACTTCGTTGAGATAATGGCTTGTCCCGGCGGCTGCGCAGGCGGCGGCGGTCAGCCTATACACCCGTTTGATTTGTACGAGGAAAGAGGCGAAAGACTCAGAAAGCTTGATTTCAGCAACCCGATTAGATTTTCGCACGAAAATCCATCGGTGCAGAAGCTTTACAGCAAATATCTTATGGCGCCTCTCGGCGAAAAATCACATCATCTTCTTCATACAGACCATCACGGCTGGAAGATTAAACCGTAAATAAAACTATTTGCGCCGGAATTTACATTCCGGCGCTACGACTATTGCTCAATATGGCGAAGATTATCAAAAAAAGCAAAGAGCTTGAAAACAAATATAACGAAAAAAAGAATGAAGGCTCGGGGAAAGCGGCTTTAATAGGCGCGCTTGTTCTCATTGTGTTTTTATGCACTGTTGCAGCTTTCTTCTTTTCTTCTGCTGTGCCTCTTGTATTTGCGGGGATTTCGCTTTTATTGTGTGTTATCGTTATTGCGGCAGGCAACCCCGATAACACAAGCGAATTGGAAATACTTGAGTCGGGCATAAAGGGTGAAAGAGAAACGATGCGTATTCTTTCCCGCCTGCCGGACAGTTATACGGTTTTTTTGAATGTGAGATACGCCGAGAACTGCGAAGCTGACAGTATTGTTGTTGGAAAAACAGGCGTTTTTATAGTGGAGACAAAGAATGTCAACGGCGAAATCACAGGCTATGCAGATGAAAACGAATGGTCTCAGAGAAAGGTCGGAAGAGGCGGAACGACGTACGGAAAATATTTAAAAAGCCCCGTAAAGCAGGTTAAAAGAAATATATATCATCTTTCGGAATTGTTTAAGAAAAACGGAATAAGAACATATATAGAAGGCGTTGTGTTTTTTTCAAGTCCTGAGGCGGACGTCGCATATATCAGAAGCGAAAATAATATTCCGGTATTTGTGTACTCAAACGCCCGCGGAAGGGATATGCTTAATTATATTGTCAACTCTGACGAAAAGCTGAATGAAAAAAGTATCAGCAAAATTAACAAGCTTATTTCAAAGCTGTAGGAGGTATCTTATGGAAAAAGAAAAGAAAAAAATAA
>JAFYGD010000004.1 GCA_017543415.1 Eubacterium sp.
AATGCTCCATTACTTTTTCGCTGTATAAAGCCATAGTGATACCTCCTTTACGGTAAGATGAATTCTTTTTTACCTTCCGTCAGGTCGCGCCATACGGGTGAAAAGCTTCTTAAATGCTCAACAACCTCTTTCACGCTTTTGATTATATAATCCGCCTGCTCAAGGGTTATATCCTCGCCTATGCTTAAACGCAGAGAGCCGTGGGCTACATCGTGACTTCTGCCGATCGAGAGCAGAACGTGGCTTGGGTCAAGAGAGCCCGAGGTACAGGCGCTGCCCGATGAAGCGCAGATTCCCTTTTGGTCAAGAAGGATAAGCAGGGATTCGCCTTCAATTCCTTCAAAACTGAAATTGATATTACCCGAAAGGCGTTCTTTTGAATCGCCGTTGAGCGCACTGTGGGGAATTTCGGATAAGCCTTTAATTATATAATCCCTGATTTCAGCCTTATGGACATTGCATTTTTCCATTGAAGCAACCGACTCATTAAGAGCGGTTACCATTGACATAATGCCGGGAAGGTTTTCCGTTCCCGCACGCTTTCCCCTTTCCTGTGCGCCGCCTTCAATAAGATTTGTTAGCTGAACGCCTTTCCTTGCATAGAGGAAGCCGACTCCTTTTGGTCCGTGGAATTTATGCGCCGAGGCTGAAAGCATATCAATATTCATAGCCTTTACGTCTATGGGAAGGTGACCGACTGCCTGAACGGCGTCCGTATGAAAAAGAACTCCGTGCTTTTTGCAGATTTCACCGATTTCGGCTATCGGCTGAACGGTTCCGATTTCGTTATTTGCCGTCATTATTGTTACAAGGCAGGTATCCTTGCATATTGCCGCTTCAACCTCTGAAGGAAGAACAATTCCGTTTTCGTGAACGGGAAGAAGCGTTACATCAAAACCGTTTTTCTTAAGCTTTTCAAGTGTATGCAGCACCGCATGGTGCTCAAAGGCAGATGAAATAATATGCGTTTTGCCCTGCTTTTTGCCGATTTCCGCTGCGGAAAGAAGCGCCTGATTATCCGCTTCGCTTCCGCCGGAGGTAAATATTATTTCGCTTCTTTCAGCGTTAATTACCTCTGAAACGCAACATCGCGCGTATTCGAGCTTTTCCTTTGCCTTCTGGCCGAGAAGATAAAGGCTAGAAGGATTACCGTAATAGTTTTTAAGATACTCTGTCATAGTATCTATTGCCGCTTTGCTCATTTTTGTTGTTGCGGCGTTATCTGCATAGATTTTCACGGTGCCTTTCCCCTTTCGTTTTGTTAAGTAAAGTATATGCCTATTCGCCTACTGTGTCAATAGGTAATTAAAATTTTGTATTGATTTACCTATTAACCCTGTGGTATAATAGGTAAAAATAGTGATTTTAACCAAACAAAGGAGTAATTATAATGATTTCAACAAAAGGAAGATACGCGCTGCGCGTTATGATTGACCTTGCAAAGCAGCATTCGGACGGGTACATTCACATGAAGGACATTGCCGAGCGCCAGGGTATTTCAAAAAAGTACCTTGAAATTATTGTTAAGGAGCTTGTTGGCGCAAAGCTTTTAATAGGAGTCAGCGGCAAGGGCGGCGGTTACAGGCTTGCAAGAAAGCCCGAAGAATATTCTGTCGGCGAAATACTTGAGGTAACCGAAGGCTCGCTTGCTATAGTTGCCTGCCTCAGCAAAGACGCTGAAAAATGCCCGAGGGCGGAAAGCTGCGAGACGCTGCCGATGTGGAGCGAATACAACAAAATGATTTACGACTTTTTCTACACAAAAAAGCTTTCCGATTTAATATAAAAAACAGGCAGCTACTGTTGCCTGTTTTTATAATCTTCAATAGTTATTAAGGAAACATGCTCCGTTCTGAATTCGTTAAATGCGGGAACGGGGGTGTTTTTATTTGTATACTGATACTTAAAGTCGAGCTTTTCCTGAACGCGCTTTGACTTTTCATTGCCGTCATAATAGGCGCACCGGATTTTATTCATACCGATTTTACGTACACCCTTGAGGGTTCG
>JAFYGD010000040.1 GCA_017543415.1 Eubacterium sp.
AAGAGTAAGCGGATACCAGATTCAGTGCTCAACGGATATTAATTTTGAAAAGGCTAAAACGGTTAAGGTAACAGGCGCCAAAACAGCCGCAAAAACCGTTAAAAAGCTTAAGGCTAAAAAGAATTATTACGTTCGCGTAAGAGCATATACAACGGTTGGTAAAAAGACCTTCTATTCAAAATGGTCAGCCCCCAAAACCGTAAAAACAAAATAGAAATAAAGGCGTAGGGTAAACCTACGCCTTATCCTTTTTCGGGTTTAATTATATAATTATTACAAACGGCTGTCAAAAAGCCCGTACATTATGTACGGGCTTTTTGATTTGATGTTTTACTGGATACTTTACTTAACGCTGAATATGCTTATATCTTCGCCGGCCTCGTTTTTGATTCGGCTGAGGTATTTATCTTTATGCTTCAGCTCTGTCTGCCCTCCGTTGAATTCAGGCTGAAGGGGCATTGAAACAAAAGGCTTTCCGTTATATTCGGTGTAAATATAAACGGGAATATAATTGTTCTCTAGGGTAACGATTTTACCGTTTTTATCCCTTTTGATTTTAATTCTCATTATCAGGGTGTCGCGGTTGCCCTCAATCTGGTTGATGTGGGAACTGAAATCACCCATTGAGAATATACAGGGAACCTTTCTTCCGTCAGAAGCGCTTATGTCTGCGTATTTCTGAATAGTGTGAGGGTGGCTTCCGGCTATGTAATCATATCCCATATCCGCAAGTTCCTGCGCTGTTTTAAACTGGTCGTCAGTGGGCTCAAAATAGTTTTTAATTCCCCAGTGCATATATGCAATGCAGTATTCCGCACCGTCGTTTTTCATATCAAGAATATCTTGCTTTGCCTTTTCTTCGGAGTAATAGTTAAGAAGAACGTCAACGTCGTTTTCGTCCCATGCTTCCTCTTTTGTATTGAAGCCGCATTCCTCCGTTGTGTAGGCGGTTATTCCAACTTTAATTCCGTTTACGTCAAAAATGATATATCTTTTTTCATCTTTGCCGTTAAAAACTCCGGTGTGCGGAAAACCGTATCTGTCAATGGTGTCAAGCGTTGAATGAACGCCCTCAACTCCGCAGTCTGCATTGTGGTTGTTTGACATCGGAAGAGCGTCAATTCCTGCATACATCAGCGCGTCAAGCAGGGTAGCGCTCGTGTTGGCATTCGGCCAGCCGTCAACGCTGCTTTCCTCATTTCCGTATGAAAATTCGGAAGCAACCATTGTTTCAAGGTTTCCTATATTCAGGTCGCTCTGTTCAAATACGGGCTTAACGTATTCGTAGCAGGGCCTGAAATCATATATTCCCGCTTCCGTGCGGCAAGCCTTCATATGCGGTGCAAGCGCCATAAGGTCGCCCACCATCATTATTACAGCTTCGTCCGTTTTTTCGGCTTTCGGGTTGGTGTAAATATCGTCTGTAAGCCCGTATCTGTGCTCAATGCTTTCAGAGAGCATCTTGTCGTCCTCTCTGTCAACGGTTATTTTAACCTTTGCACTGAGTCCGGTTTCGTCAGAAGAACAGATTATGTTCGTTTCACCCTTGGAAACGCCCGTAATTTCACCGTTTTGATTAACTTTTGCTATGCTTTCATCTTCGCTTGTCCACTTAACTCCGTGCGCGTTGGTCCAGCCGTAATATGCGCTGACCTTGCGTACGGTATTTGAAAACATAAAGATTTTTGATTTTGAAAGCTTTATGCTTTCCTTGTATTTTGCGGTAATCAGCTCGCTGAGTTCGCTGTATGTCTTGCCTTCTTCGGTTTCCCTTATTGCACGTACAAGGTAGTATACTCTTTTAACCGAAGTGTCGTAGTTGCTGTCAGTATAGGTGCTGAAATACGGCGTGTTGCCTACCGTATCCAGAACGCTGAAATCACCGTCTTTGCTGTAAGAGCGGTATATAACATAGCCCTGAACGTTTTCCGGCTCTTTCCAGTATATTTTTATTCCCTCGTCCGATGTGTTTACAACCGACACCCCGTAAGGCGCGGTTATGTCCTTGTTTATAACAAGGTTTTCAACCTCTTTTGCAATCAGCGCAGGCGAGGGTTCTTTTTTATTCTGTTCGCTCAGCGCAAAGCACAGAACGGCAGCCGCCGCGGCAATTACAGCGCAAACAAGCGCAATTATTCTCAGTCTGTTTTTCTTTTCCATCAGTTTTTTCCGTTATTTTTTGTATTCTTTAATCTTTTCGCCTGCTTCCTTTGCAATTCTTTCGGCGAATTCCTTTTGGTTATAAAGGTCGGTTAAGTTGCCGTTTACATCGGGATTAAGGGGAATTGAAACATACGGCTTGCCCTTGTATTTTGTGTAAATGTAAACGGGTATGTAATTGTTTTCGGCTATTTCAATTTTTCCGCCTTTGTTCTTTATGAGCTTTAACCTCATAATAAGGGTATCGCGGTTGCCCTCAATCTGGTTCAGATGGGAGTTAAAGTCGCCGAGCGAATAAATGCAGGGAACCTTTCTTCCGTCAGCGGAAGTGATTTCGTCATATTTCTGAATGGTGTGCGAATGAGCGCCTGCAATGTAGTCATATCCCATGTCCGCAAGCTCCTGCGCTTTTTCGGTCTGGTCGTCTGTCGGCTCAAAAAAGTTTTTAATGCCCCAGTGAATATACACAATGCAAAACTCTGCGCCGTCTTTTTCCATTTCCTTAAGGTCGGCAGCCGCAAAGTCTTCCAGGCGGGGATACTTTTTATAGAGCTCCCTTGTCACTATATTAACCCTTGCGTCCGTGCACTGGGCCGAAAGTATGGTGGCGATCAGCGTCTCAAAGGGATTGGCAAAGTGAAGCTCCGGCTTCGCCTCCGGGTACAGCCCGCGGAGAGCGTCCATTACCTGTGACGCTTGAGCTGAGTCCATGGGATTGCCTCCTTTTGTGTCTTTTGGCAG
>JAFYGD010000005.1 GCA_017543415.1 Eubacterium sp.
CAAAGTTCGGCATCAAGCAGGCTCCCACCCTTGTAATTCCGGGTGACGACGGCTTTGAAAAATATCGCGGCGTTTCAGATATCAAAGGCTGGTTAATGAATAAATAAACAACAAAAAAAGTGGCTGCCACTCAGGTGGCAGCCTTTCTTTTAAAATTATTCGTCAAACTGATATTCAATTATATCGCCCGGCTGGCAGTGCAGCGCCTCGCAAAGCGCCTGCAGAGTCGAAAAGCGAATCGCGCTGACGTGGCCGTTTTTCAGCTTGGAGAGGTTGACGTTTGCCACGCCGACCTTTTCCGAAAGCTCGTTCAGGCTCATTTTTCTGTCCGCCATAACGCGGTCAAGTCTTAATATAATCTGTCCCATTGTGACCTCCTTACAGCGTTTCGTCGGACTGCTTCTGGAGCTCCGCGCCATAGCCGAAAATCATTACAAGCATAAATACAACAAGGATTACAAATACAACCTTTAAATCTATGCCTCCGTGAACACCGACGTCAAGAAGATTCCATGCGTTTTCGCTCGTTCCGCTTAAAACTGCAAGCGGAATCAGAGAGTATCCGAAATTCTTCATTTTTCTGATAACTTCATCGCAAAACGGCGTTTCACACTTTTCTATTGATTTCATAAGCGCTCTTATCATAAACAGCACAACAGTAAGGCATACGGCATTAAGAAGGGACAATATAAGCGCAGTCGTTATTGCCTGAGTACTGATATCAAGGCGCTTATTTGCTACGCTGAGAGTGAATCCCTTATCGGTTTTCTGCGCGGCAACTCCTTCGGGAATTGAATCCTCAACGTCACCGATTGCAACGTTTGAGTCGCCGAGCATTATTTTACCTTCGCCTCCTTTTGCGGAATCAATAATCGCATCTGTAATACTTTCAAGTATTTCACCCTTTGCGGTTACGTCGGCTGTTCCCGTAACGTCAACCAGAATCGCATCCTTCGGCAGTGATGCGGTAACGCCGATACCGACGGCGGAAGCAATGCAACCGAGTATCATAAATACGGCTGCTATGGTTGCGAGTATTCTTCCGACTTTTGCAACAGTGTTGATTTTCTTATCCATTCTTGTTTCCATAATTACGTCTCCTTTGTCAATTCGTAAATTATTTAACGTTTATCGTTAATTGGAGTATAACACATCAATTTATCTTTGTCAATAGTTTTTTAATGTTTTTCGTTAAATTTTTTATATTTTCATAAAATCCACAAAAGAAAGGTGAAAAATATGTACGATATTATTGTAGTAGGCGGCGGCCCCGCGGGTATGACCGCGGCGCTTTACGCGCAGCGCAACGGCAAGCAGGCGCTTGTAATTGAAAAAGCGGGCTTCGGCGGCCAGATTACTCATTCGCCAAAGGTTGAAAACTTCCCCGGTCAGCTCTCTCTCAGCGGCAACGAGCTTGCGGACAGTCTTTTTTCGCAGATTCTCGAGCAGGGCGCTGAAATTGAAATTGAAACCGTTAAGTCAGTTGAAACCGACGGCGATAAAAAGATTGTAAGAACCGAAGAGGGCAACGCCTTTGTAGGTAAAGCCGTAATTATTGCAACCGGCGTTAAGCACCGTATGCTCGGCCTTGAAGGCGAAAACGAGCTTGTGGGCGAGGGTATTTCCTTCTGCGCGGTTTGCGACGGCGATTTTTACAAGGACAAAACGGTCTGCGTTGCAGGCGGCGGAAACTCCGCTTTGCAGGAGGCTATCCTTCTTTCCGATAAGTGCAGTAAAGTAATTATGCTTCAGGATTTGCCGTATTTTACGGGCGAAGAAAAGCTTCAGCAGGTGCTTTTTGCAAGGGATAACGTAAGCGCTCATACGGGAGTTAAAATTACAAAGCTCCTTACCGAAAACAATGAGTTTACGGGCGTTGAAATTGAAAAGGACGGCGCAAAGGAAGAAATCAAGTGCGACGGCTTATTCGTTGCAATAGGTCTTATTCCCGAAAACGAGCCGTTCAAAGACCTTGCGCAGCTTAACGATTACGGCTACTTTGATTCGGACGAACAGTGCCTTACAAAAACGCCGGGAATCTTTGTTGCGGGCGACTGCCGCAGCAAGTTTGTGCGCCAGGTAACAACAGCCTGCGCGGACGGAACAACAGCGGCGCTTGCAGCCTGCAGATATATAAATGAGTTATAAATATTAAAGACCGTCGGATGACGGTCTTTTTTTATGCCATGTATTTCATTATCAGCTCTGCAATGAATACTCCGCCCGAAGCGCCGAGCGCAACGGTAAGCAAATCGCGTTTGAAAAACGCAAGTACCAGAGCAACCGCAACTCCCGCCGCGGCGGTAATTATACTGTCTGTTGCAAAGAACACCGCGGGAACGGTCATTACCGTTAAAACAGCGTAGGGCATATAATGCAGGAACGAAAGAATGAATCTGTTTTCAATTTTCTTTTTAATAAGCACAAGCGGAACAGCGCGTACAAGGTAGGTAACGAGCGCCATTACCGCCAGATAGGGAAGGAAGGCGTTAAAGCTCATTTTTGCTGCCCTCCTTTTCTTCGTTTACGGGGAAAAGCAGCGCGGCAACAGCGCTTGCCGCGACGGCGCAGATTATAATTACAAAGCCGCCCGGTATTTTTGAAAGAAAGGGAATGAAATGAAACGC
>JAFYGD010000041.1 GCA_017543415.1 Eubacterium sp.
GCATTCTGGATGATACCGTCCATGTTGGCTACCACAGCGTATGGGTTAGCGACAGCGACCTTGAGCTTTACAAAATGCACGGAGTATGGGCAGTTATAAACGCCGGCTCTAACTGCAAGCTCGCTTCCGGTATCGCACCCGTTACAAAAATGATGAAAAAGGGCGTTAAGCTTGCAGTAGGAACGGACGGTCCCGCAAGCAACAACGCGCTTGATATGTTCCGCGAAATGTTCCTTATTGCTGCAACGCAGAAGCTCAGTGATAACGACGCTTCCGCCTGTGACGCTAATGAGATACTCAAAATGGCAACTGTTGGCTCGGCGCGCTGTATGGGGCTTGATAACTGCGATGTTATTGACGAGGGCAAAACAGCTGACCTCATTGTTATTGACCTTCACAGACCGAATATGCAGCCCGTAAACAACATTACAAAGAACCTTGTTTACAGCGGCTCAAAGGAAAACGTTTTAATGACTATGATAAACGGTAAAATTCTTTACGATAACCGCGAGTTCAGAGGCATTGACGTTGATGAGATTTACAGGAAATCGCAGGCGGTAATTGACAGAATCAGATAAATAAGCGTTAAGTTTTAGGTAAAAAAATAAAGGGCGGTTGAACCGCCCTTATTTTTATGCTGTTTTCTTTTTGCCTAAAATGAGCTTGAGTACAACAAGCGTTGCAATCATAAGCGCAATTGATACGGGAAGCGAAATCCATACGGACTGCGTAACGCCCGCAACGATATAACCTACAAACGAAACGCCCGCAACCGTAAGCGCGTAAGGAAGCTGGGTTGAAACGTGATTGATATGGTTACACTGCGCGCCAGCCGAAGCCATAATTGTTGTATCCGAAATCGGTGAGCAGTGGTCGCCGCAAACTGCGCCCGCCATACAAGCGGAAACGGCAATTATTTTGATTGTTCCCTCTGTTCCCGAGAATACGCTGAGCGCAATGGGAATAAGGATACCGAAGGTACCCCAGGAGGTACCGGTTGCAAATGAAAGTCCTACCGCAATAAGGAAGATAATAGCGGGAAGCATCATCTGGAAGCCGCTTGCGGAGCCTTCAATAAGCTGTGAAATAAAGATTTTGGCGCCGAGGCTATCGGTCATTGTTTTAAGAGTCCATGCGCATACAAGAATAAGAATTGCAGGAGTCATTGCATTAAAGCCTTCGGGAATAGCCTCCATACAGTCCTTAAAGGAGATTACCCTTCTGCACATAAAGTAAACGACTGCAAAAACAATTGTTACAAATGAACCGAAAACAAGACCAACCGAGGCATCACTGTTTGAGAACGAACCTATAAAATCGTGGTAACAATCCTCTCCTGCAGTAAAGAAGCCGCCGGAATAAATCATTCCTATTACGCAGGCAACAATAAGAAAAACAACAGGGATAACAAGGTCAATTACTTTACCCTTTTCATTTACCTTTTCATTTGCCTGTTCGCTGAGTTCCTCAAGCTTATCAAGCGCCTCTCCCTTAGCTGCAGCCGCTTCAAATTTAGCCATCGGACCATAGTCAAATTTTGAAACGGCAATAAATATCATCATTATAATTGTAAGCAGAGCGTAGAAGTTGAAAGGAATTGCCTGAATGAAAAGGGACATTCCGTTTTCCGCGCCCGCGCCTTTTGCAAAGCCTGCAACGGCTGCAGCCCATGAGGAAATTGGAGCGATAATACAAACGGGAGCCGCGGTTGCGTCAATAAGGTAAGCAAGCTTTTCCCTTGAGATATTCTTCTTATCCGTTACAGGACGCATTACAGAACCTACCGTAAGGCAGTTAAAATAGTCATCAACGAAAATAAGAATACCGAGCGCCGTTGTTGCAAGCTGGGCGCCGATGCGTGAATTAATATGCTTTGCAGCCCACCGTCCGAAAGCAGCGGAGCCGCCGGTTTTATTCATCATAGCAACAAGCGCGCCGAGCAAAACGAGGAAAATTATAATACCGATATTGTAGCTGTCCGCAACGGTATCAATAAAGCCGTCCTTAAAAACATGGACTACGGTTGTTTCAAAATCAAGATTTGAATAGATAAGTCCGCCTGCAAGAATACCAAGGAATAAAGATGAATATACCTCCTTAGTGATAAGAGCAAGAACTATCGCGATAATAGGCGGAAGCAGCGCCCAGAAGGTTGCATACTGTTTAATTGACTCTCTTACCTTGGCAATAGCGGTCTGAATATTGGTTTCAAAATTGCTGTCGTTGGTAAGGTTGTCGGCGTAGCTGTCAACGTAAGCCGCCGCGTCCTCTTCATTGCTCAGGTCATATTCGCTGACCTCTCCGTCAACA
>JAFYGD010000042.1 GCA_017543415.1 Eubacterium sp.
ACCGAAAAAATCGGTGACGGAATATATCTTATCAATGAATTTGACTCAACAAACTGTTATCTCGTTGTCGGCAGCGAAAAAGCGCTTTTAATTGATTGCGGAACGGGCTTTTGTAATTTAAGGGAAGCCGCTGAAAAGCTGACGGATAAGCCGATAATTCTTACGGCAACCCACGGTCACGTTGACCATATCGGCGGAGCGGGTCAGTTTGAGGCGCTTTATTTGCACAAAGCGGACTGCGGATTATTTAATAAAATTCAGACGGCTGTACCCGTAAGAAAGCTTTTTGTTGCTTTCAGCGGTGTTATTAAGGAAAACGGCTTTTCAAAAAGCGATGTTAAAAAGGGAAAATACAAAACAAAAATTATTCCTTTTGACAGTAATTTTGTTTTTGATTTAGGCGACAGAAAAGTAACCGTTCACCACACGCCGGGACATACAAAGGGAAGCGTTGCGCTTATTGATGACAGGGAAAAATTCATCTTCAGCGGCGATAACGTCTGTGACGCTCTGTGGATGCATCTTCCGGGCTCAACAAGTCTTGAGGAGTGGCTGCCCTCAGCCGAGTGGCTGTATGAGATGAGCGGTGAATACAGAGTGTTCTGGGGACACAGAACTCCTGAATTATCCAAGGAATACATAGGGAAAGTTATATCGTGGGGTAAGGAAATAATCAGCCGTCAGAAAAGAAACAGCATTTTACCGAAAATAAAACAGTATCCCCCGCTGGAGGACGGGATATTGTATAAAACAAATAAAGTTCACAGGAAGGAACGGTTGTTATGAACGGTGAAACAGTTGAAGAAAAAATTAAATTATCAAGTAAGCTGTGGCTATGCTCGGCAGACTGTCTTTGCTCTGCCGCCAGCGGGCTGCTCACCGGCGGAGGAATGACCTATTTCTTCACTAAATTTTTAGGATTATCGGAAGGTCTTGCAAGTACGGTGTGGATTATTTTTGCAGTGTGGAATGCGCTGAACGACCCTCTTTTCGGTTACATATCCGACAGAACCAAGTCAAAGCTCGGAAGGCGAATTCCGTATATCCGTTACGGCTCGTTTTTCTATGCCCTGTTTTTCATTCTTACATGGGTGAAATGGCCTCTGGGCAATTCCCAGACCGCGCTGTTTATTCAGATGCTGGCAACGCTGTTTCTGTTTGACACGCTGTATACAGCCATTGCAACATCGCTTTATGTTATGCCCTATACAATGGCGGTGTCCAACAAGGCGCGCGGAAACATTTTCATTATGAAAATATTTTTCACTCTGTTTGCCATGGGAGTTCCGCTGGTGCTGTTTCCCCTTATCAAGCCTGAGGTTGGGGGCAATCCGCGTCCGTTCCAGCTGATTATGACGGCTATCGGCGTTGTTACTTTCATTGTAATATTCGCCTCCACTTTCTTCTATAAAGAAAAGGTTACAACCGATATTGACGAAAATCCGGAAAATATATTCAAATCCGTTGTTGCCTGCTTCAAAAACCGCTCCTTTATTATTTTTGAAATCCTGTCTTTTACGGTTATATTTATTCAGACCATACTGATGCAGGGCGTTATATATTATTTTGACGAGTTCGATTTACCTATGCCCGTTGCCTACGGAGCGCTGGGTGTAGGCGCGGTTCTGGGCATTATTCTGTGGAGTGCAAAGGTAAATACCTGGGGCGTAAAAAAGTGCGTCTTTATTATGTGTATCGTTTTTGCGGCCGGCGCGGGAGCTATGACCGTTTTCGGTAAATATTCGGTTGTTGCCGCCCTTGGCTTCTTTGTTGCAGGCACGGGCTTTGCAGGCGGAATGTACCTTATACCGCTGATGAACGGCGACGTTATTGATTATGACGAAACCGTTACAGGAACTCGGCGGGAGGGTATGTACGCAGGCGTAAACAGTCTTATTACAAAGCCTGCTATCAGTTTTGCCAACGCGGCGTTCTTAATGATTGCAAAGGCGTTTGGTTACGATACCGCTCTGGCTTCGGGAATGCAGAGCGAAATGGCAAAACAGGGCGTGCTTGTTGCTTGGATGGCTATTCCGGCGCTGATGCTTATCATCTGTGCCGTCTCCATGAAATACTATCCTCTTGCAGGAGAAAAGTGGAACGAAGCAAAGCGCAAGCTTGAAATGAAGCACAATCAATAGTTTTAGGCAAATAAAAAGAAGGGCGAACGCCCTTCTTTTTGTTTCGGAATTAAATATCCAGAGACAGTAAATTATTTTTTAAGCTTAACCGTTGTTACAAGCTTATCGTCGCTGAAGGAAATAAGCTCGCTTATTTCCACGTCAAGGTCAGTCTTTGTATCCCTTAAGATATAAACCTTTGAAACATCCTTGCTCATTCCGGGCTTGATTTTAACGTCAATTCCCCAGTCGTCATCGTCAGAGCTTATAAAGGTGGATTCAAGCTGAATTCCGTCCTGATAAACCTCGTCGGAAAGCGCAATGTCAAAGCTTGCGGCGTCGCTTGAATTGTTGGTAAAGGTGTAAGTGATTTTAACGGAATCCTTGCCCTCCCAGTTCTTACAGATTTTTGCTTCCTTAACAACGCATTCGTAACTGCCGATAGCGCTGTCGGACGCATTGTCTGCATCGTTCTCGGCTTCAACTGCTGAATCGGCTGACTTACCGCTGTCGGCTGCTGCCGTTACGGTTGCCTTAGATGTTTCGGCGTCCTTATCTCCGCCGGACGCACCTGCAACGCCGATTATGACTATTACCGCTAAAATAACGGCAAAAATGATAAGCCTTTTCTTTTTCTTCTTTTTCTTTTCCGCGTTAAGCGCTTCCGTTACTGCGTTTTGCACGTCCGGGCTCTGCTGCGGTGCAGGATTGGGAATCTGATTATATTCGTTGGACATAAATATAGCCTCCTTTTTAATGATGCTTTAATTATATATCATTAAAGGAGGCTGTTGGTGTGCTGCCGGCACAACATTTTTGCTACATATCAATTATAATGAAAATAAGCACCGCAGCTATTGAGTAAACCGCGCCTGTAACTATGGGGGCAAGGCGTTTTTGCGTTTCACTGAAGCTTTTAAACGCCTTTACGTGCTTCGACCAGTTAAGAAAATCTGTTGCTATCGGCACGGGAGCACCGATAACAAATACTACAAACGACAGCCAGTAGATGTTATATGAAAGCGGCTGTCCTTTTGTAGGGGGTATATAGGCAATCATAGCAACAAAAAAGAAAGCGTAATATATAACTGCAACAATTTTGTGCCAGAGAACGTTTTTTCTGAAACCCGGAACAACGCTTTTTGCAACAGAGCTTTTGCCCCGGAGCGCGGCAATTACCTCGTCCACGGTAGAATATCTGTTGTTTTCGTCAATCTGGGTGCATTTTTTTACAATTTCGCCCAGCCTGCCGTCTGCAAGCCTTTCGTTTGGCATCGACAGAGTTGTAATATAGTTAATCAGTACCCCGAGCGAATAAATATCCGCCCTGCTGCTTGTCTGGGTAAACCCGTACTGCTCGGGCGCGGCGTAACCGCGGGTTCCGAGAATATGCGTATCGCTGCCTGACGCGCCTTTTTGCGTTCGGCTTATGCCGAAATCAATAATTTTTACAGTTCCGTACCCGTCAATCATAACGTTTCCCGGATTAATATCGCGGTGAACTATTCCGAGGTTGTGAACCTCCTTTAACCCGTTGCACACCGCAAGCGCAACGTTTACCGCGGTTTCCTCGTTAAGCGCGCCGTTTTTTTCAACGTATTCGTAAAGCGTTACGCCGTTAATAAATTCCTCAACGGCATAAAATTCATTTTCTGCTGCAAACGTACCGTAAAACCTTACAACGTTTGCGCAGTTAATGCTTTCAAGCTTTTTAATCAGCGGAACCTCGTCAAGCCCGATTCGCTTAAGTATATAAAGCCTGCCTTCGTTTTCTGCAAGCTTTGTTTCGGGGTTGTATTCTTTAATAACGCTATACATCCTTGTCCCTCTTGAAAATTAATTCAGTTTATTATATCATAAAATATACGGATTTGTGCTGTTTTTCGGCACAAAGTCCAAAAAGGAGTACTATATGAACAAATCCACTGACGAACTGCTCAAAGCGCTGCAATCAAAAAAGACTTACGAGGAGTTTTTTGAAGAGGAAATCGGAGAGCTGTTTTTTTCTTCAATCAGCGAATACCTTGAGCTGCTGCTGACAGAGAAAAAGCTGAAAAAAAGCGACGTTATTTTAAAGGGAAACCTTGATAAAAACTACGCTTACCAGATTTTCAACGGGAATAAAACCAACCCTTCACGCAACAAGGTTTTAATGCTTGCCTTCGGAATGGGGCTTTCCCTCAGTGAAACAAGGAAACTGCTGAAAATCGCTTCGCTCAGCGATTTATACGTTCGTTCCCCGCGTGACAGCATCATTATTTACTGCCTTACAAAACGGCTTTCGCTTATAACCTGTAACGAATATCTTAACGATTTTTCCCTTGAACTGCTTGAATAACCGCAAAAAAGACGGCGTTGCCGTCTTTTTTTATTTTATTTCTTGGGTATTATTTTGTCCTTGCCGCCCATATACATTCTTAACGCTTCGGGAATGTTTACGCTGCCGTCTGCGTTAAGGTTGTTTTCAAGGAAGGCAATAAGCATTCTCGGAGGAGCAACAACGGTGTTGTTAAGCGTGTGGGCAAGGTAGTTGCCGTTTTCGCCCTTAACTCTTATCTTAAGCCTGCGCGCCTGCGCGTCCGTAAGATTTGAGCAGGAGCCAACTTCAAAGTACTTTTTCTGCCTCGGGCTCCAAGCCTCAACGTCAACGCTCTTAACCTTAAGGTCTGCAAGGTCGCCTGAGCAGCATTCAAGCGTGCGAACGGGAATATCAAGGCTGCGGAAAAGGTCAACTGTGTTCTGCCAGAGCTTGTCAAACCAGTACTTTGACTCATCGGGCTTGCAGACTACAACCATTTCCTGCTTTTCAAACTGGTGAATACGGTAAACGCCGCGCTCCTCAATTCCGTGGGCGCCCTTTTCCTTGCGGAAGCAGGGCGAATAGGAGGTAAGGGTAAGCGGAAGCTTTTCTTCGGGCGTGATTGTGTCAATGAATTTACCTATCATTGAGTGCTCGGAGGTGCCGATAAGGTATAAATCCTCGCCCTCGATTTTATACATCATTGCGTCCATTTCCTCAAAGCTCATAACGCCCGTAACAACGTTTGAGCGAATCATAAACGGCGGAACAACGTAGGTAAAGCCGCGGTCAATCATAAAGTCGCGCGCGTAGCTGATAACCGCTGAATGAAGGCGCGCAATGTCGCCCATAAGGTAATAAAAGCCGTTGCCC
>JAFYGD010000043.1 GCA_017543415.1 Eubacterium sp.
AAAAAAGTAGTACTTGCTTATTCGGGAGGACTTGATACCTCAATAATTATTCCCTGGCTCAAGGAAAACTACAATAACTGCGAGGTTATTGCCGTAAGCGGCGACGTAGGACAGGGAACGGAGCTTGACGGACTTGAGGAAAAGGCAATTAAAACGGGCGCTTCAAAGCTCTATGTTCTTGACCTTAAAGAGGACTATGTTGAAAACTATATTTTCCCCTGCCTTAAAGCAGGAGCGGATTACGAAGGCTACCTCCTCGGTACCTCCCACGCCCGTCCCTGTATTGCAAAGGGACTTGCGGAAATAGCAAAAAAGGAAGGCGCCGACGCTATCTGCCACGGCTGTACCGGTAAGGGTAACGACCAGGTTCGTTTTGAGCTCACATTAAAGGCGTTTGCACCGGAAATGGAAATTATCGCTCCGTGGCGTGAATGGGATATCAAATCGCGTGAAGAGGAAATAGAATATGCCGAAGCGCATAACATCCCCCTTAAAATCAACCGTGAAACCAACTATTCAAAGGATAAGAACGTTTGGCACCTTTCCCACGAAGGTCTTGACCTTGAGGACCCTGCAAATGAGCCGACTTATCTTAAGGAAGGCTTCCTTGAACTCGGCGTTTCGCCCGAACAGGCTCCCGACATTCCAACCTATATTACAATTCACTTTGAAAAGGGCGTTCCCACTTCAATCGACGGTGAAGAGCTCAAGCCCCTTGCTCTTGTTGAAAAGCTCAACGAGCTCGGCGGAAAGAACGGTATCGGTCTGCTTGACCTTGTTGAAAACCGTCTTGTAGGAATGAAAAGCCGCGGTCTTTACGAAACCCCCGGCGGTTCGATTTTATACAAGGCTCACGAGTTGCTTGAATCAATCACGCTTGATAAGGAAACCTCACACTATAAAAAGCTTGTTGCCCAGAAGTACGGCGAGCTTGTATATAACGGACTATGGTTCACCCCCCTGCGTGAAGCGCTTGCAGCCTTCGTTGATTCAACACAGGAAACCGTAACGGGTGATGTTAAGCTCAAGCTTTACAAGGGCAATATCATCCCCGCGGGCTTAACCTCACCCTATACGCTTTACGATGAAAACATCGCCTCCTTCGGTGAGGACGGCGGAGTTTATAACCAGGCGGATTCAGCCGGCTTCATTAACCTTTTCGGCTTATCAATTAAGGTTAAAGCAATGCTTGACGAACAAAGGAAATAATTATGGCTCAGTTATGGAAAGGGCGCTTCAAAAAGGAGCTTGCCAAGGAAACAAACGATTTTAACTCCTCAATCAAATTTGACAGCAGGATGTTTGAAGAGGATATTACGGGTTCAATAGCCCACGCGCTGATGCTCGGCGCGCAGGGAATAATTGATAAAGCGGAAAGCGAAAAAATCGCTTCGGAGCTTGCCGTTATTCTTGAGGATATAAAATCGGGAAAGCTTAAAATAGATATGGAGTCGGAGGATATTCATACCTTCGTTGAGGGAGAGCTTACCGCCCGTCTCGGCGATACGGGAAAGCGCCTTCACACCGCCCGTTCACGTAACGACCAGGTTGCCCTTGATATCCGTATGGTGCTTAAAAAGGAAACCGCAGAAATTACCGAAAGCCTTAAAAAGCTTGTTGAGGTGCTGTGCGAAAAAGCGCTTGAGCACAAGGCAACAATTATGCCCGGCTACACCCACCTTCAGCGTGCGCAGCCTATTACCTTCGGTCATCATTTAATGGCTTATGCCGCAATGCTCCTTCGTGATATTGACCGTCTTAACGATGCGTATAAGCGTATGAACGTCCTTCCGCTCGGCAGCGGCGCTCTTGCGGGAACAACCTATCCCATTGACAGGGAGGCGGTTGCTTCGCAGCTCGGCTTTGACTCCGTTTCACAGAATTCGCTTGACGGCGTTTCAGACCGTGATTTCTGCCTTGAGCTTGCCTCTGCGCTTTCTATAGTTATGGTTCACCTTTCCCGTTTCAGCGAGGAAATAATTATGTGGTGCTCGTGGGAGTTTAAATTCGTTGAGCTTGATGACGCCTTTTCAACCGGCTCCTCAATTATGCCGCAAAAGAAAAACCCCGACATAGCGGAGCTTGTACGCGGTAAAAGCGGACGCGTTTTCGGTGATTTAACAACTCTTTTAACCGTTATGAAGGGAATTCCGCTTGCGTATAATAAGGATATGCAGGAGGATAAGGAGGCAATATTTGACAGCGTTGATACCGTTAAAATGTGCCTGAACGCCTTTACCCCTATGGTTGAAACCATGACGGTGCTTAAAGACAATATGCGCGCTGCGGCGGCAAAGGGCTTTATCAATGCAACCGATTGCGCCGATTACCTTGTAGGTAAGGGGCTCCCGTTCCGTGACGCATATAAGGCAACGGGCGAGCTTGTTGCGCTGTGTATTGATAAGGGGCTCACCCTTGAAACCCTCTCTGTAGAAGAATATAAAAATGTTTGCTCCCTGTTTGATGAAGGAGTGTATGACGCAATCAACCTTGAAACCTGCGTAATGAAACGCCTTTCAGAGGGCGCACCTTCCCCCGAAAGCGTTGAAAAACAGGTAAAATTTACACTTGCAAAAATAAAAGAGGAATAGCGTTTGCTATTCTTCTTTTTTAGTGCTATAATCATTTATAAAGTTTTGCCAACCTGAAAGATTGGTTGTATTTGGAGGCGTACTATGAAAAGGTTTATTAGTTTACTTTTGTCGGTTGTGATTGTTTTGTCAGTTCCGCTTATTGTTTTTGATACTGCAATAGCTGATGAAATCAACAGCGATTATAAATTCATTGAAAATGAAGACGGAACCTTAACTTTAACCGATTATATCGGTAACGGGTTTGACGTTAATATTCCCGAAAAAATTGATGGAAAGGAAGTTAACATAATAGGTGAGGGAGCGTTTGAAGCAACCGGTCTGTTCGATAACTATAAAAGTGCCGATTGTATAAGAACGGTATATATTCCCAAAAGCGTAAAAAAAATACAAGGCTTTAATTTTAAGACGCCGTTTTTAAATAGTATTGAAGTGGATAAAGATAATGCTTATTACAGTAGTGATAACGGCGTTTTGTTCAATAAAGAAAAGAGCGCTTTGCTTTTATATCCTATTGCAAGATTAGGAAATTACTATGAAATTCCCGCTTCTGTAAAGATAATAGATAGAGGCGCATTTTCGAATTCAAAATACCTTTCTGAAGTTAAAATCGGAAAGAATGTTGCCGAGATTAAGGAAAGCGCGTTTATAAATTGCATAAACATAAAGCATATTTATATTCCCAACTCAGTGAAAAAAATGAAGCGTTGCGGACTTGGTATTCAAAAAAGAATTGCCTGTGAGTATTCGGAAAATGAAGCCGAATGCTTTTATGAAACCATTACCGGGTTTAAAATATACGGTAAAAAAGGAAGTGCCGGGGAGGAATACTGTAATAACAGAAAGAATTATTTTGTCCCTGCTGAATACGGCAACAGCCTTAATAATTACAGCTTTGAAAATTTAACTTTTGTTGAAACGCCCTTAAAAGCCAAACCTTCCCTGAAAGTTAAAGGCAAAAAAGGTAAAGCGACCTTAACTTTAAAAAACTACTTTATTGAAGGCGGTGCTTATTCTTATTCTGATTATCAGATATCAATAGTTAAGGGTAAAAAGAATTACGGCGAGTCATTTAATAATTACCGTAAAGGAATAAAAGCAGTAAACGGAAAGCTGATTTATACCTTAAAGCTGCCGAAAGGAAGCTATAAAATACGTTACAGAGCGTCCTTCTACGTAAGTGGTCGCAAGCTCAAAACCAAGTGGTCAAAAACAAAAACAGTCGTAGTAAGATAGGTGTTATTGACCTGTAGCTGTTGTTTAAGTATAATGCCCATATGAGAACTATTGAATTTGTTATTGATGAAAAGAATGACGGCGTTAAAATCCGCAGCTTTCTGCGCTCCTTCGGCGTTTCGTCAGCCCTGCTTACAAAACTTAAGAATACCGAAAACGGCATTACCGTAAACGGCGAGTTTGCAAGGACTATTGACCTGCTGCATACGGGCGACGTTTTAAAAATCAATATTGAAAGCAGCGGCAAAATGCCTTCTCCCGTTAAAATGGACGTTGACGTGGTTTATGAGGATGAGGATTTGGTTGTATTCAATAAGCCGCCCCATATTCCCGTTCACGAAAGCCGCCATCATATAGGCGATACGCTGCAGAACTTTGCCGCATACCACCTCGGCGATAACGGAGCCTTCCGCGCGCTTTACAGGCTTGACAACGGCACAAGCGGACTTGTTCTTGTTGCCAAAAACAAGCTCGTTGCCGGAAAGCTTGCAGGCTGTATAAAAAAGGATTATTACGCCGTTGCCTGCGGAATAATTGAAAGCGGCGGCGTTGTTGATAAGCCGATAGCCCGCTGCTCCGACAGCATAATAAAGCGCGAGGTAAATCCTGACGGTGAAACTGCAGTAACCCATTATGAGGTTATCAGCGTTAAGGGTAATACAACCCTGCTTAAGCTTAACCTTGAAACCGGGCGTACCCATCAGATTCGCGTTCATATGGCATATCTCGGCCACCCGCTTGTAGGCGATACGCTTTACGGAGCGCCAAGCGAAATAATTGACCGCCAGGCGCTTCACTGTAAGGATATTTATTTTACACACCCCGTAACGGGAAAGGAAATACATTTAACCTGCGATTACCCAACAGATATGAAAAAATTGATTTAACTCTTGAATTTTACACAAAATATAGTATTATATTATTGAGGTGAAAATTATGAGCGAACTTAAATCAAGCTTCAGCGTTGACCACGAAATCCTTAAACCGGGTATTTATATCAAAAAAATTGACGGCGATATTACTACCTACGATATCCGTATGAAGGCTCCCAATCAGGGCGATTATTTAACAAATTCCGCCCTGCATACAATTGAGCATATTTTTAAAGCCTATTTAAAGAATACCGAGTTTGCGGATAATATTGTTTATTTCGGACCTATGGCAAGCCGAACGGGCTTTTACCTTTTAACAAAAAGGCTGACGGATAATTATTCAATTCAGCTTATTAAGGATGCCTTTGCCCATATCTCCGAATTCTGGGGAAGGATTCCCGAAGCTTCTCATAAGGATTGCGGCAACTGCCTTGAGCATAATATGCCCCAGGCAAAGGAGGAAAGCAAAAAGTACCTTGAAATAATACAGAACTGGACTAAGGACGATTTAAAATATCCCGTTCCCGAAACAGAGGAATAAAAGCATATAAAAAAGCACTGCGTTTGCAGTGCTTTTAGTTTTTTTATTTTGCAATCTGTTTCTGATAAAAAGCAAGTCCGCCGTCAATGGCTTCCTGACCCGCCTTGTCAAACGGGAAAAGCACGCTGAAAACGTGTGGGAGAGCCTTGCCGTTTTCGTCGTCGCCGAAATCAACAATCTCGCTTTCAATGCCTTTTTCCTGAAGTAAATCGTAAAGCTTGTGCGTTTGCTCTCTTGCAAGCGCGTCGCCCTCGCTGGTAATAAGATACGCGGGTGGAATAGTGGATTTTTCAAGAATTTTATCAATATCCATAAGGTTGCTTAACGTTTCGTCTTTTCTGCTGTCGCCCCACATAACGCTTGTGTAAATGCTGAAGTATCCTCCGCTTTTCATAAAAGCAACGGGTGAAGTGAGAAGCAAGGCGGAGGGCTGAATACCGTTGGCGTAGTATTCCGCGTTGAATGTTTCCTGCAGCTCCTCGCTGTTCATTATTGCAGCAACGTATGAGGCAAGCATACCGCCTGCGGAATCGCCGGTAATTAACATATTACTGTTATTTGTATATCCCGAATAGTTGTCGTTAATATAACACATAGCTGCCAGACAGTCCTGAATCTGTTCAATAACCGTAACGTCCGGAACAAGTCGGTAGCTTACGTTAAACACTACGTAGCCCTTGTGAGCAAGCTCAAGGCAGTAGTATTCGTTAAGGTTTTTGTCGCCGTAAATCCAGCCGCCGCCGTGAAAATCAACAATAATCGGAAGCGAGCGTACGTCTTCAAATCCTTCGGGATAATATACGTCAAGCTTGTGGAAAACGTTGCCGTCATCGATGTACGGAATATCAACGTCCTTAACTATGTCCGAAGGCGGAGTCTGCGCGGCGTGCTTTGCTTTGTCGCCGTCCTCGCAGAAGCGCCAAATCATCTGGAACATCCTTACAATCGGGTTGTGGCGTATTGATTTTGCGCTGTCGCTCTTGTACTCAACGGTATCGCTTACAACCATACCGCCAACTGCGTGGTAAGGCTCGGTATCCTTTGAGGGACGGGTTGTAACGTTAATGAATATAACGCTTGCAAGCGCAATAAATGCAATAATGCAAACAATAATAATCAATGCCTTTACTCCTTTTTTCATCTTTTTCTTTTCAGCTGTTGCCATATTCTCATCTCCAAAAATTGATAAATAAATTATACTACATAGCATTTGCCGTGTCAATTTATCATATTAATTACGGGTGATAAAATGAAAAAAGACAGTATAACGGAGCTTGCCGTTCTGCCGCGGCTTGAGCTGTGCGGCAATTCCCGCTGCGTTGTTGAAGGACTGAAGGGAATTGTTGAATATACAAAGGGCAAAATCAAAATTGACCTCGGTAAATTCAGCGTGTGCTTTTTCGGTGACGATTTATATATTAATTCCTTTACCCGTGAAGGCGCAACGGTTGAAGGAACAATTATTTCGCTGGAGTTTGAGGGCGATGCTTAAATTCATAAGGTGGCTTACGGGCTTTGTTGAATTTGCCTTCTGGGGCGGGTTTAACGAGGGCTTTATTAATTCCTGCCTTGAAAAGAGCTATAATATCAGCGATGTGCGTATTGAAAACGGCGCGCGCCTTCCCGTAGGGCTGATTAAAAAGAAGGTTAAAACCTATACCGTTCAAAAGAAAACCTTAAGCGACAGGGAGCTTCAGTCACTTGCCTCAAAGCAGCTTGAAAATAAGCTCAGTTCAGAGCTTGACGGCTGTGAAATAATTAAAAGAAAGCTTACCTCGTCGCTTAATTCGGATTCAATTACCGTAAAAGGTTATGTAATCTGCCTTGAAAATATAGGAAAAGAGGTAAAAATTACGCCTTAAATCTTGAAAATCAACTAATAATATGTTAAAATACAAAAGGTTTAAAAGATTTAAGGAGATTACAATGATACATGAGAATTTAAAGGGCAGGGTAGCCGTTGTTACGGGCGGCGGCGGAGTGCTTTGCGGCGCTTTTGCAAAAACCCTTGCAAAACAGGGCGTTAAGGTTGCAGTGCTTGATTTAAACGAAGAGGCTGCGCAAAAATGCGCTGACGAAATAAATGCAGACGGAGGAACCGCAATCGCCGTAGGCTGCAACGTGCTTGATTTACAGTCTATGCAGGCGGCGCGCAATACCGTGGTTGAAAAGCTCGGCAAGTGCGACATCCTTTTAAACGGCGCGGGCGGCAATAATCCGAAGGGCACAACTACCAAGGATACGCTTGAAAAAATTGACCTTGTTCAAAAGGATGAAAACATAAAAACGTTCTTTGATTTGGACCCTGACGGTATCAGCTTCGTTTTCAATCTCAACTTCCTCGGAACTCTTATTCCTACTCAGGTTTTTGCCAAGGATAT
>JAFYGD010000044.1 GCA_017543415.1 Eubacterium sp.
AAGATGATTTTCTTGGGGTTGCGGAGCTTAATCTGCGTAATAGCGTCAATAGCCGAGCCGCCCGTTGCAAGCATCGGGTCAACAACAAATACATATCTTCTTTCAATGTCCTTGGGGAGCTTGCAATAGTATTCAACGGGCTGAAGAGTTTCCTCATCTCTGTAAAGACCGATATGGCCGATACGGGCTGCGGGAACCATTTTAATACAGCCGTCAACCATTCCGAGACCTGCGCGGAGAATGGGAACGAAGGCGAGCTTTCTGCCGGCAATCTGCTTACAGTCGGCAATACCGCAGGGAGTTTCAACCTTAATATCCTCAGTTGGAAGGTCACGGGTTGCTTCAAACATCATAAGCATTGCAATTTCGTCGACAAGACGGCGGAACTCCATCGTTCTTGTTTTAACATCACGGAGAATGCTGAGCTTATGCTGAATAAGCGGATGGTCAAAAATAACAACTTTTCTTTCCATAAATACTGCTCCTTTGTTTTTTATCTTTACAATAATATCAAATACAGTCTGATAACGCAATTAAAATAAGGTTACAATCGGACTATTTTTGTAATCCTATTGTAACCTTACACAATATATAGTTTTATCGCTTCAGAACCTTGCGGAGATATTGTCCCGTATAGGATTCCTCTACCTCTGCAACCTCCTCGGGAGTACCGCAGGCGACAACCGTTCCGCCGCCCTTTCCGCCCTCGGGTCCGAGGTCGATTATATGGTCGGCGCACTTGATAACATCAAGGTTATGCTCAATTACAACAACGGTATTTCCCGAATTTACAAGGGTGTTAAGAACGTCAAGCAGCTTTGAAACGTCGGCGGTATGAAGCCCCGTTGTAGGCTCGTCAAGAATATAGATTGTTCTTCCCGTTGAGCGCTTTGCAAGCTCTGTTGCAAGTTTCACCCTCTGAGCCTCGCCGCCCGAAAGAGTGGGAGCGGGCTGACCGAGCTTAACGTAGCCGAGCCCTACAGCACATAAGGTCTGGAGCTTGCGTGCAATTTTAGGCTGCGCCTCAAAGAATTCAAGCGCTTCGTCAACGGTCATTTCAAGAACATCGTAAATGTTCTTTCCCCTGAATTTAACTTCAAGGGTTTCACGGTTATAGCGCCTGCCTGAGCAGACCTCGCACGGAACGTAAACGTCCGCAAGGAAATGCATTTCAATTTTAACGATACCGTCGCCCTGGCAAGCCTCGCACCTGCCGCCCTTTACATTAAATGAAAAACGGTTGGGCTTGAATCCCTTTTTCTTGGCGTCGCTTGTCTGCGCATATAAATCGCGTATGTCATTGAAAACGCCCGTATAGGTTGCGGGGTTGGAACGCGGCGTTCTTCCGATTGGCGACTGGTCAATATCAATAACCTTATCAAGCGCGTCAAGCCCTTTCATTGAAGAATACTTTCCCGTACGCTTTTTGGCGCGGTTAAGTCTGTTTGCAAGGTGTTTAAACAGTATTTCGTTTACGAGCGAGCTTTTGCCCGAACCCGAAACGCCCGTTACTGCAATAAACTTGCCGAGCGGGAATTCAACGTCAATGTTTTTAAGGTTGTTTTCCTGCGCGCCGTAAACGGTAAGCTTTTTGCCGTTGCCTGCCCTGCGCTTTGAAGGAACGGGAATAAAGCGCTTTCCGCTGAGGTACTGACCAGTTATACTTTCCTCGCATGCCATTACTTCTTCGGGAGTGCCCGCCGCAATAAGCTCTCCGCCGTGGATACCTGCGCCGGGACCTATATCAACAAGATAATCGGCTGCGCGCATTGTATCCTCATCGTGTTCAACTACAATTAAGGTATTGCCCAAATCGCGCAGGTGGCGCAGAGTGCCGAGCAGCTTTTCATTATCCCTTTGGTGAAGCCCGATTGAAGGCTCGTCAAGGATATAGAGAACGCCCATAAGCGACGAGCCAATCTGGGTTGCAAGTCGTATACGCTGCGCCTCGCCGCCCGAAAGGGTTCCGCTGTCGCGCGAAAGCGAAAGATAATCAAGACCGACGGAATTAAGGAAGGTAAGCCTTTCCTTTATTTCACGGATTACGAGCTTGCCTATCATCTGTTCCTTTTCATTGAGCTTTAGGTTGTCAATAAATTCAAGCTCCTCATTGATTGAGAGCTTACAGAATTCATAAATATTAAGACCGCCTACGGTTACGGCAAGCGACTGCGGCTTTAAGCGGGCGCCCTTACAGTCGTTGCACTTACAGTCGCGCATTACGCTTTCAATTTCTGTTCTTGCGTAGTCTGATGAGGTTTCCTTATATCTTCTCTGAAGATTGCAGATTACGCCCTCAAAATCGTTCATATAGGTACCCGAACCGTAAGAGGTAACGCGCTTCATTTTCAGTTTTCTTCCGTTGGTGCCGTAAAGGATAACGCGTACAGCCTCATCGCCGAGCATTTCAACAGGCATATCAAGCGAGAAGTTATATTCCCTTGCAAGCGCGTCAAGATACATTCTTGCTATTGAGCCGCCTTCGGCAACATTCCAGCCGCTTGCCTTAATTGCGCCCTGATTGATGGAAAGCTTTTTATCGGGAATAATCAAATCCTCGTCAATCTCCTTGAAAATGCCGAGTCCGTCACACTTCGGACAGGCGCCGAACGGGTTGTTGAAGGAGAACATACGCGGGCTCATTTCCTCAATGGAAACACCGTGCTCGGGGCAGGCGTAATTAAGCGAAAACAGCTCGTCGTGCGGGTTATCCCTGTCTGCAATATTAATAAGGACAATACCGTCCGAAAGGCACGTTGCGGTTTCAATGCTGTCGCTTAAACGAGATTTGATTTCGGGTTTCAGCACAAGGCGGTCTACAACGATTTCGATATTGTGCTTGATATTCTTTTCAAGCTTTATATCGTCCGCCAAATCATACATTTCGCCGTCAATTCTTGCACGGACAAAGCCCTGCTTTGACGCGTCAGCAAGCTCTTTTACATACTCGCCCTTTTTGCCCCTTGCAATAGGCGCCATTACCTGAAACCTTGTACCCTCGGGCAGTTCCATTACCTTATCAACAATCTGGTCAACGGTCTGCTGGGTTATTTCCCTGCCGCAGACGGTACAGTGCGGAATACCGATACGCGCCCACAAAAGACGCAGATAATCGTAAATTTCGGTTACTGTACCTACGGTTGAACGCGGGTTTTTGCTTGTTGTTTTCTGGTCAATGGATATAGCGGGAGAAAGCCCCTCAATGTAATCAACATCGGGCTTTTCCATCTGACCGAGGAACATCCTTGCATAAGACGAAAGGCTTTCGACGTAACGCCTTTGACCTTCCGCGTAAATGGTATCAAAAGCAAGCGAGCTTTTACCCGAGCCCGAAAGCCCCGTAAACACCACAAGCTTGTCCCTTGGAATTTCAATATCAATGTTTTTAAGGTTGTGCTCACGCGCACCTTTTACGGTTATGTTTTTTATCATCACTAATCCTCGGACAGTTCTTTAATTTTATCGCGAAGGAAGGCGGCGTGCTCGAATTCAAGCAGCTTTGCGGCTTCCTTCATTTCACGGGTAAGCTTTTCAATCATAACCTTGCGCTCCTTTGCGGTCATACGTCTTCCGCGGGAGTCAAGGTTTTCTTTACTTGTAATTTCAATGACGTCGCGAACGCTCTTCTTAATTGTTTTCGGCGTTATTCCGTGGGCGGCGTTATATTCCTCCTGAATACTCCTGCGGCGCAGGGTTTCGGTTATGGCGCGTTCCATAGAAGGAGTTACGCTGTCTGCATACATAATAACCTCGCCGTTTTCGTTTCTTGCCGCACGTCCGATAGTCTGAACGAGAGAGGTTTCGCTTCTTAAAAAGCCCTCCTTATCGGCGTCAAGAATTGCAACAAGCGACACTTCGGGAATATCAAGACCTTCACGCAGAAGGTTGATACCGACAAGCACGTCAAAATTACCGAGACGCAAATCACGGATAATTTCCATACGCTCAATAGTATCAACATCGTGGTGCATATATCTTACCTTGATGTCAAATTCCTCAAGGTAGGCGGTCAAATCCTCCGCCATTTTCTTGGTAAGGGTGGTTACAAGCACCCTTTCGCCGCGCTCGGTTCTTATATTGATTTCGGAAACAAGGTCGTCCATCTGGTCCTCGGTTGGCTTAACAATAACATTCGGGTCAAGCAGCCCCGTAGGTCTTATAACCTGTTCGACAATCTGCGTTGAACGCTCCTTTTCAAAGCTGCCGGGCGTTGCCGAGGTAAAGATAACCTGATTGATTTTTGAATAGAACTCGTCAAAGGTCAGCGGGCGGTTATCGTAAGCCGAAGGAAGCCTGAAGCCGAAATCAATAAGGCTTGTTTTACGCGAACGGTCCCCCCCGTACATACCGTGAACCTGCGGGAGCATAACGTGGCTTTCGTCTACGAAAAGAAGGAAGTCGTCGGGGAAATAATCAAGCAGAGTAAACGGCGCCGCGCCCGGCTTTCTACCGCTCATAATACGGGAATAGTTTTCAATTCCCTTGCAAAAGCCCGTTTCCTCAAGCATTTCAATATCGTTCATTGTACGCTCGCGGATTCGCTGCGCTTCAAGCAGCTTGCCCTTTTCCTCAAAATACTTAACGCGCTGCGTCATTTCGTTATATATTTCCTCAAGCGCCTTTTCAAGCCTTTCACGGCTTACAACATAAAGCGAAGCGGGATAAATTGCCGCGTGGGAAAGAATGCCCTGCGTTTTGCCCGTAAGCGGGTCAATTTCCGATATTCTGTCAATCTCATCGCCGAAAAATTCAACGCGGATTGCGGTGCCGCTGCTGCCCGCGGGAAAGATTTCAACCGTATCTCCGCGAACCCTGAATTTGTTACGGACAAAATTAATATCGTTGCGCTCGTACTGAATTTCAACAAGCTTGTTTATAAGCTCATCGCGCTCCTTCTGCATACCCTGCCTTAAGGAAATAACCATATTCTGATAATCAACGGGGTCACCGATTGAATAGATACACGAAACAGAGGCTACGATAATAACATCGCGCCTTTCGGCAAGTGCGGAGGCGGCGCTGTGGCGGAGCTTATCAATCTCGTCATTTATTGCGCTGTCCTTTTCAATATAGGTATCGGTTGTAGGAACATACGCTTCGGGCTGATAGTAATCGTAATAGGATACGAAATACTCAACGGCGTTATTCGGGAAGAACTCCTTGAACTCGCTGCAAAGCTGCGCCGCAAGAGTTTTATTATGGGCAAGCACGAGAGTGGGCTTATTTACCTTCTGGATAATATTCGCCATTGTAAAGGTTTTGCCCGAGCCCGTAACGCCCATAAGCGTTTGCTCCTTATCGCCGCGCAGCACGCCTTCGGCAAGCTTTTCAATAGCCTGCGGCTGGTCGCCCGTAGGTCTGTATTCGGAAACTAATTCAAATTTATCCATATAAAATATTTTCCTTAAAAATGTGTATTCAGTATATTATACAATAAGCTGAAACCAAAGTCAACAAAGTGAGTTTGACAAGGCTTATTTAATTAACTATAATAAGGCTATGAAAAAAATAACGGTTACTGCAAACGATAGCGGACAGAGGCTTGACAGATTTTTACAAAAAACCTTTGAAAGCCTGCCGCAGTCAATGATGCACAAGCAGATAAGAAAAAAGAACATAAAGCTAAACCGCAAAAGGTGCGCTCCCGAGCAGATAATCAACGAGGGCGACGTTATTGAGCTTTACCTCAACGACGACCTTTTAATACCGAAGAAAAAGCATTTTGACTTTCTCGGCGCACCGAAGCTTGACGGTATAGTTTATGAAGATGAAAACATAATAATAATTGATAAAAAGCAGGGCGTACTCTGCCACCCCGACGGCAGGGAATACGTTAACACGCTTGTTTCCTCATTAAAGCGGTATCTTTTTGAAAAGGGCGAATGGGAGCCCGAAAAAGAGAACAGCTTTTCCCCCGCCCTTGCAAACAGGATTGACCGCAACACGGGCGGGCTAGTTATAGGCGTTAAGAATTTCAACGCTCTTAAAATTATCAGCGAAAAAATCAAGAAACGCGAAATTGACAAATACTACCTTGCGCTTGCCGAAGGTAAATTTGATAAGGAAAGCGACACGCTGACTGGTTACCTTACCAAGGATGAAAAGAAAAATATGGTTAAGGTAAGCAAAACAGAAAGCGACGGCGCAAAAAAAATAGTAACCAAATATAAGGTACTTGATTACAAAGACGGATTAAGCCTTGTTGAAATAGAGCTTTTAACGGGCAGAACGCACCAGATAAGGGCGCACCTTGCTTCAATAGGTCATCCGCTTGCGGGTGACGGAAAGTACGGCAGCAAACACGGAAGGTTCAGGCAGCAGCTTTATTCCTACAAGCTGCGCTTTAACTTCAGCAGTGACGCGGGCGAACTTAACTATTTAAGCGGTAAAGAGTTTACGGGAAGCCGCACGGAGGAATTTTATGGAAGATAAAAAAATACAAATTCACTCCCCTGCGTACTTTTTCGCATTAATATGCTATGACATAACCAATCTGTTCTTTATCTGCGTTATATTATACAGTTACGGTAAGGAAAGAAAGTCTGTATATATTGCTACCCTGGCAATTCTTTTATGCGTTGAAATCATTGCAGCTATCGTAATGCTTTTAGAAAAAAAGAAAGCCGTTGTTTTTACAAAGGATACGGTTGAATTTACCTTTATTGACGAAAACAACGCTTACGCTTTAAATGAAATTGAAAAAGTTGAAACGCACAGGGACGCGGGCGCTTCGCTGAAGAAGGGCTTTGTTGACAGATATTCAAGCGTTATCCTTTATCTTAAGGACGGAAGCGTTGCAACGGTTGAGCTTGGATTAACAACTAATGGAAAGCTCAAAAAAATTGAAAACGAAATAAATAAAAGGACGGTTTAACCGTCCTTTTATTATTTGATGTATTTATCAATAAATTCGTCAAGCTTTTTCTGATAGCCTTCGGTATCAACAACAATGCTTGAGGCGTGAACCGCGTTGTCAACGATAAGGATATCCTTTTCGTTACCGCAGAGGTTGTAAAGCTCCTCTCCCATATAGGTTGGAACAAAATCGTCCGCAGCACCGTGAACGAAGAGCATCGGGACCCTTGAATTTATAACGCTCTGCCTTACATCGGTATCCGCAAGGTCATAGCCTGCAAGGCGTTTATTGAGGTAGTTCATACCTTTAAGAATATACGGTGCCGTTTTCTTAATTCCCGCGCCTGCGGCAACAGAGGTAAATTCATCTATTGCGCTTGTATACGGACAGTCCGCAACAATAAGCTTAACCTGGGGCGGAACCTTATCCGCCATCCGGCAAACGGTTGCGCCGCCCATTGAAACGCCGTGGAGAGTTATTGATATATCCTCGCCGAAGCGGTCAATAAGATAATTCAGCCACTTGAGCATGTCCTGACTTTCATAATAGTCAAATCCTACCCAGTCGCCGCCGCTTTCGCCGGACGCGGTATGGTCAACGGCTAAATAGTTAAAACCCTTATCGTGATAATACTTAAAGAAATTTGCGGAGTCGCCCCTGTGGTTTGCACGATAGCCGTGGGCAAAAACAGTAAACACCTTTGAGGGCTTATCAGCCATAAGGAGAAAGCCCTTGAGTTCCTCTCCTCTGTCGCTGTTCATGGTAATTGTTTCAATATCCTGACTGTCAACCCACTTCATACTTTCTTCGCACATCTTATGAAGCGGCTCATACTCGCCGTTATCCGTCATTTCCATAACGCGCTTTGCAAGGCCCTTGGGTATAGTTTCCTTATACATAACATCAAGATAGGAATGGATTGCAAAGGCGCCTATGCCGGCGGCTGCGCCGAGCCCTGCAAGAGCAAATACAGTTGATTTTTTCATTTTATCACCTACTTATTTTACAACTAAAATAATCTGTTCATTTCCCTGTTCCATTATCAGTTCAACGTTCTCACTGTCTTTTGGAATTTTGAAATACTCAACTGCCTTGTTCATTCTTCCTGGTGCTATAGATTCTAACGAACTTACACTATCTTTCCTGTAATCAGACTGACATTTTTTATCATCAGAATAACATTCAATAGCAGAAGGATATAGTTTTTTGTTAGTAGTGTTTTTCAATTGAATCTCAACACGAATCAAATTGTATTCACTATCGACGCTTTCAAAATTTGAGTCACATGAAATATACTTTATTTCCAAACCATCAAATGTTTTAGAGTCGCCAACATTTAGAGTATAATCATTTTTCTGTTCTGTTTTGTTGTTTGATTTTGTTGTTTTTACATCTTTTGTTGTTTCTTCTTCCGAAGGAGCTTCTTTTAATTCAAGCTCTGTATATTTATCTTCCTTTTCCATATCCTTTTTAAGCACCTGCTTACCGTCGTAACGGATAAAGTATTTTCCCTTTGTATCAAATGAAAATACGGAATTGCCGTTTTCGTCCTTGCCTTTTTCGTGCTTAATTACGGCGTCAACCTCAACATAATAATCGTTTTCAATTTTAACGCCCGTGCCCGATACAACGAAGGAGCAATCCTTATAATCCTCTTTGGAAATTGAAAGCTCTTTTGCCGAGTAGGCTTTGATTAATCTTTCGGCGTCGCCCATCTTGATTTTTGCCGTATCCGTTGTAATTGTTGTTTCCAGCCAGGCATTTGAGGAAGCAACATTTCTCGGGTTATCGGAAGCATCTTCATTATTTTTGCCTGAACAGGCTGCAAATACCGCAGCAATTAACAAAACAGATAAAATAATAACTGAAATTCTTTTCATTTTGCACCTCTGAAAATAAAGATAAATTTATTATAGATTAGTTAATTTATATTGTCAATTAACAAATTATGAATACAGATTAATCAGCTTTTTGATATTGCTTTCGCCGAAAACGGCTATACCGCTAATATCAAGCAGCTCTGCGGTAAATCCGCTGCCCTTACAGAGCTTACCCGTAAAGGTACCGTCATATATTTCACCGAAGCCGCAGGAGGGCGAGCGCTCCTTGAGCACCGCGGCAGGCGCGTTACATTCACGCGCAATATACAAAGTCTGCTCCGCGCCGTAGCGGAACTTTGATGTCAAGTCCTCCCCTGCTTTCGAGTACACCCTGCCGTTATTTATTTCACTCGGCAGGCGCGGAACGGGAAGCCCCGCAAAGCATTCCGGGCAACCCCCGGTTACTTATTCCGCCTCTGTCTCACCTTGGAGAAAGGACGAACGGATCTTCTATGGTCCCAATACCGCTCAGAATAGACAGCTGATCGGCATGC
>JAFYGD010000045.1 GCA_017543415.1 Eubacterium sp.
GGCCCTGACCGTAGACAGCTTGGAGTTCTGGATCCGCATCCTGAAATCCGTGATCTCTCCGTTTTCACCTACCACCAGCTCGTTGCACAGCAGGGTGGGCATGCCCAGCTTTTTCATAAGGGGCATACCGAACTGGGTAAAGGTATCGCTTATAATTACAACCTGGCCGAGCTCACGGAGCTCGTCAAGAAATTCCCTTGCGCCCTCCATAGGTTCGATTTTTGCAATAGTTTCCTGTATTTCCTTTAAGCCGAGACCGTGCTGCTTAAGTATTTCAATTCTGAAATTCATAAGCTTTGCGTAATCGGGCTCATCCCTTGTTGTTCTTTTTAATTCGGGAATTCCGCTTGCTTCAGCAAAGGCAATCCAGATTTCCGGAACAAGAACGCCCTCTAAATCAAGGCATACAATATGCATAAACTGTCCTCCTGAATTGCGATTACTTAAAGAAAAGCGGAAGTTTTTCAAGGTAGATTATATCGTCGCGGTCCGCTGCGTCACCCTCTGCAAGAGGAGCGCAGGAGGCAACAATATTTCCGCCGAATCTTTCAACGAGCAGCTGAGTTGCCTTAAGGCTTTCACCTGTTGAAATAACGTCGTCAACAACTACAACCCTTTTACCTGTAAGCAAGTCGCCGTCCTCATGGCCGAGATAGAGAGTCTGTACTCTCTGTGTGGTAATTGAGTGAACCTCTACCTTCTCCGGTCTGTCCATATATACCTTAACGCCTTTACGGGCAACGATATACTTTTTTCCGCTCTGTCTGCTCATTTCATAAGCAAGCGGAATAGACTTTGCTTCAGGTGTAACTATATAATCAAATTCGGGAAGCTTTTTAAGCAGCTCCTCTGCGCAGCGGATTGAAAGCTCAACATCACCGAAAAAGATAAATGCGGCTATATCAAGCGTATCGGAAACAGCAAACTTCTGAAGCTTTCTTGTTAAGCCTGCAATATGAAGCTCATAGTATTCCTTATCTTTTCTTTGCATTCCTTCTTTAATCATTTGAGTAAACCTTCTTCCATTTTAATTCCGCCGAGCAGATGAAAATGCAGGTGCTTAACAGTCTGTCCTGCGTCATCTCCGCAGTTATTGATAATGCGGTAAGAATCAATGCCCTGGGATTTTGCAATCTCGGGGAGTTTTTCAAATATATGAGCAACATATTTGCTGTTTTCGGCAGTAATTGCGTTAGCGCAGCAGATATGCTCCTTAGGCACTGCAAGAACATGAACGGGAGCCTGGGGATTCAAATCCTTGAAAGCTACCATCATATCATCCTCATAAACCTTTGTTGACGGAATATTACCGTTGATTATTTCACAAAATACACACATAGCTATTCCCCTATCCTAAAATACTTTTAACAATATCAGCTGTTGCTGCAACAGCGCTGTCAAGCTTTGAAATATCCTTTGCGCCGGCCATTGCGGAATCGGGACGTCCGCCGCCACCGCCGCCGGCAAGCTTTGCAACCTCGCGTACAACGTCGCCCGCCTTAACGCCTTTGGCAACAGCATTTTTACCGCAGATTGCAACGATAGTTGCCTTTTCACCGTTTACGCCTGCTATAATTGCAACCGCGTTGTCGTTCTGTGCCTTAAGGTCGTCGCCCATTGAACGAAGCGCATCGGGAGTAGCGCCGTCAATTTTGGCTGTAAGAACCTCAAGTCCGTCAATAATTTCTGGAGCAGAGAACATATCCGCGCTCTTAAGCCTTGTTATTTCAGCATTGAGCAACTGAATTTCCTTTTGATATTCCTTATTTTCGGCAACAATAGAGGTTACCTTTGATTCAATATCGTTTTCATTTGATTTAAGCGCAGATGCAATGCTCTTAACCGTATTTTCGGTACGGCCGCAGACGTCAAGGAAACCGAAGCCAGTTACAGCGGTAATTCTCCTTACGCCGGAAGCTACGGAAGCTTCACTCATAATTTTAAATAAGCCGAGCTGACCGCTGTTAGAAACATGGGTACCGCCGCAGAATTCAGTTGAAAAATCGCCCGCTTTTACAACGCGTACAATATCGCCGTACTTTTCACCGAAAAGCATCATTGCGCCCATTTTCTTTGCCTCTTCAATAGGCATTTCCTGCATGGTAACAGGTGAAGCGCTCATAATAAAGCTGTTTACACCGTGTTCAACAAGTCTGATTTCCTCTTCTGTAAGAGCATTGAAATGAGTAAAGTCAAAACGGCAGATTTTATCGTCAACAAGAGAGCCTGCCTGTTCAACATGGCTGCCGAGTACGTTACGCAGCGCCGCCTGAAGAAGATGCGCTGCAGTATGGTTACGCATAATGTTCTTACGGCGAATCTCGTCAATTTCGGCGCTTACCTTATCGCCTACCGAAATAACGCCGCGGGAAACCATACCGCTGTGAAGATAAATCTTATCGTCATTTTTGGTTGTATCGTGAACGGTAAAGGTATTAATACCGCTTATAAGCTTACCGCTGTCGCCTACCTGACCGCCGCTCATAGCATAGAACGGAGTAACATCAAGGACTACCGTTCCCTTTTCTCCTGCACCGAGCATATCTACGAGCTCGCCGTCAGCGTTAATAATTGCCTTAACTATGGATTTAGACTTGAAATCGGTATAGCCGGTAAACTTTGTAGGCTCTGCGTCAATCTTAACGGAATTGCCCTTCCATGCGTCCGCACCTGCGTCCTTACGCGCTGCGCGGGCAGTTTTCTTCTGATTTGCAAGAAGCTCGTTAAACTTATCCTCGTCAACAGTCATTCCCTTTTCTTCAAGGATATCCTTGGTTAAATCAAGCGGGAAACCGAAGGTATCGTTAAGCTTAAACGCATCCTCACCGCTGAAAACGGTGCCTTTTGTATTTGCAATATACTCGTCAAGCAGCTCAAGACCTGCGTCGATTGTTTTGCCGAAGCTTTCTTCCTCTGAAAGAATAACCTTTTTAATAAGCTCCGCCTTGTCGCCGAGTTCAGGATAAGCAGTTGCATTTTCGGCAATAACGGTATCGCAAACCTTATAAAGGAAAGGCTCGTTTACGCCGAGGAGCCTTCCGTGACGGCACGCACGGCGGATAAGGCGCCTTAAAACATAGCCTCTGCCGTTGTTTGAAGGAATAACGCCGTCGCCAATCATAAAGGTTGAAGAACGAACATGGTCCGTAATAACGCGAAGCGAAATATCCTGCTTTTTATCGTCATGATACTTAACGCCTGCAATTTCAGCTATTTTGTTCATAATATTCTGAACGGTATCAACCTCAAAAATATTATCAACGCCCTGCATAATGCAGGCAAGCCTTTCAAGGCCCATACCGGTATCAATATTCGGATGGTCAAGCGGAGTGTAATTATTATTACCGTCATTATCAAACTGGGTAAAAACATTGTTCCAGAATTCTGTAAAACGGTCACACTCGCAGCCCGGTGCGCAGTCGGGAGAGCCGCAGCCATACTTTTCGCCGCGGTCAAAATAAATTTCACTGCAGGGGCCGCAGGGACCTGAACCGTGCTCCCAGAAGTTATCTTCCTTGCCGAGCCTTACAATATGAGAAGGGTCAACGCCGTTCTGCTTTGTCCAGATTTCAAAAGCCTCATCGTCATTTTCATAAATGGTAACGTAAAGCTTATCAACGGGCATTTCAAGCACCTTGGTACAGAATTCCCATGCCCATGCGGTAGCCTCTTTCTTAAAATAATCGCCGAAAGAGAAATTGCCGAGCATTTCAAAGAAGGTACCGTGGCGGTCGGTTTTACCTACCTCCTCAATATCGGGGGTACGGATACATTTCTGACAGGTGGTAACGCGCTTACGCGGAGGCGTTACCTCGCCCGTAAAGTACTTTTTCATAGGAGCCATACCCGAATTAATCAGGAGAAGGCTTTTATCGTTATTTGGGATAAGAGAAAAGCTGGGCAGCCTTAAATGGCCTTTGCTTTCAAAAAATGAAAGATACTTTTCCCTTAATTCGTTTAATGATGTCCATTCCATATATATTTACCTCATAATGAGTTTATTTCGTTTAAGCGTGACAAACGCTGCGATACTAAAAGCACCGCAGCGTTACTTCACTGATTAGAGCTTTTCAGCAATCTTTGCAAGCTCCTGAAGCTCTTCCTTGGTAAAGGTTAAGCCTTTGCTCATCTTGTCGTGCTCAGGTGACCAGTCTCTTACGTCAACCTTAGGCTCACGTCCGTTCCAAGAAATGAGGTTAACCTCTCTTGTCCAGCCGCGCGCTGTTTCTGAAATTACTCCAAGATGTTCAGTGATTTCATACTTAATCTCAGGCATTGTATTACTCCCCCTTCTTTATAGACTATATATGAATTATTTTTTTACTGCTTTTGCGATTTCTTCGGTATCCCTTGCAATCATAAGCTCTTCATCGGTTGCAAGAATGAAAACGCGTACGTTATCGCTGCTGTTTGTAAGCTCTGCCTCTGCGCCCTTAACGGTTTTTTCGTTAAGCTCTTCATCAATCTTAACGCCGAGGTAGCCGAGGTAAGAACAGATTTTTGAACGGAGCCAGAAGCCGTTTTCACCGATACCGCCGGTAAATACGATAGCGTCAACACCGTTCATGGCTGCTGTATAGGCGCCGATGAACTTTGCAATCTGATATGCCTGCATTTCATGGGCAAGGATTGCTCTTTCGTCGCCCTTAGCCTGTGCTGCGCAGATATCCCTGTCATCAGACGAAATACCGGAAATTGCGGCAACACCGGATTTTTTATTAAGGATAGTATCCATTTCTTTAGGAGTAAGGTTTTCCTTATCCATAACAAAGGTAACAACCGACGGGTCAATTCCGCCCGAGCGGGTACCCATCATAAAGCCGTCAAGCGGAGTTAAGCCCATTGAGGTATCAACAACCTCGCCGTACTTAACGGCAGTAACGGAAGAGCCGTTGCCGAGGTGACAGGTAATAACCTTTAAATCCTTGGGGTCTTTGCCCATTTTTTCGGCAACTCTTAAGGATACGTATTTATGTGAAGTACCGTGCGCGCCGTAACGGCGAACCTTGTACTTTTCATAATACTCATAAGGTACTGCGAACATATATGCCTTTGGCGGCATTGTTGAATGGAAAGCGGTATCAAAAACAAATACCTGCGGTACGTCGGGACCTACAACGTCAAGGCAGGCCTTATAACCCTGAATATGAGCGGGGTTATGAAGCGGTGCAAGCGGAGATAAATCTTCAATATCCTTTGCAACCTTTTCGTCAACAAGAACGCTGTGCTTATAGTAAGGACCGCCCTGTACTATTCTGTGGCCGATAGCGTCAATTTCATCAAATGAATCAACAACCTTATATTCACTTTCGCTTAAAAGGTATTTAACCTCGTTAAACGCGTCTGTATGAGTAAGAAGCTCTTTATCGTATGCGATTTTTTCACCGTTAACCTTTAAGATAACGTTTTCTTCACCGCCGGATATTTTAAGACCGATTCTTTCAATAACGCCTTTAGCAAGAACTGATTCGGTTTCCATATCCATAAGCTGGTATTTAAGCGATGAGGAACCGCAGTTAATTACAAGAATTTTCAAAACTTTACCTCCGTTACTTGAAATATATTTTAAAATATACTATTATAAGTTATATAATATATTAAATATAAAATAAATGTCAAGTAAAATTTACGAAAAAAGGTTATTTTTATGAATTTAGGTATTATTTGCGAGTTTAACCCCTTTCACAAGGGGCATAAATACCTTATTGACAGCGTTAAAGGGAAAGACGACTGCGTTATCTGCGCCATGAGCGGCAACTTCGTTCAGCGCGGAGAATTTGCGGTTTACGATAAGTTCACAAGGGCAAAGACCGCTGTTGAAAACGGCGCGGACCTTGTAATTGAAATACCTACCGTTTTTGCTTTACGCTCGGCATAGGGCTTTGCGCAGGCAGGAGTTGCCCTGCTTGAAGGGACCGGAGTCTGCGAGGGACTTGCATTCGGTGCGGAATGTACCGACACGGAAGAGCTGAAAAGAGTTGCAGAATTAATAAAATGCAAGGATGACGAAATAAAAGAAGAGCTGAAAAAAGGCATTTCATATCCTGCGGCGCGTCAAAACATAATTAACTCTCCCCTGCTTGAAACGCCGAACAACATACTTGCTGTTGAATATATCAGCTGCACAAAACTGAAAACCGTTGCGGTTGAACGTATAGGCAAAGGACATGACAGCGACGACAACGAATATTCTGCAAGCGAAATCAGAAA
>JAFYGD010000046.1 GCA_017543415.1 Eubacterium sp.
ATATTGACGCAGTCGCCGTAACCTATGCCCCCGGTCTTATCGGCTCTCTGCTTGTCGGCGTTAACTTTGCAAAGGGGCTCGCGCTTGCGGCAAACAAGCCTCTTGTTCCCGTTCACCATTTAAGGGGACATATTGCTTCAAACTATCTTTCAAGCAGCGTTGAACCGCCGTTTTTGTGCCTTGTTGTCAGCGGCGGTCATTCGCATATTGTTGCCGTTAAGTCCTATACCGAGGTTGAGGTTATAGGCAGAACTCGTGACGACGCGGCGGGTGAAGCTCTTGATAAAGCGGGGCGTACAATGGGGCTCGCTTATCCCGGCGGTATCAGTATTGACAAGCTTTCTCCGGGCGGCAATGAAAACGCCTTTGAATTTCCGCACCCGCACGTCAGCACCTCGGTTTACGATTATTCGTTCAGCGGTTTAAAAACCAAGGTTATAAACTATGTTCACAACGCTTCCCAAAAAGGGGAAAGCGTTAATATTCCCGACCTTGCCGCCTCCTTCCAGAAGGCTGTTGTTGACTGTCTTTTAAGCAATCTTGAGCTTGCGGCAAAGGATTTCGGCTATAAAAAAATTGTTATTGCGGGCGGTGTTTCGGCAAATTCAAAGCTGCGCGCCGAAGCGGAAAAAATGTGCAAAAACAACGGTTGGGAGCTTACAATTCCCGAGCTTAAATACTGCGGCGATAACGCGGCAATGATAGCCTCGCAGGGCTATTACGAATATAAAAACGGCACCGTTGCAAACGAAAGCCTTAACGCTTATGCAACAATGCCGATAGATAATCCTACTTATTAGTAGTCAGATTTCAGGGGAGGGCGTTTGTCCCTCTCTTTTTTGCATAAATGATAAATATTTGATAAAAAATTAACAATCTTTATTTTAAAAACTGTTACATTTTAATGAATATAATTCATTACTATTGAAATTCAACTTAAAAATTAGTATAATTACCCTGACAAACAAGAATTTGTTTTAATCTGAAATAATTTAAAGGAGATATTTTTATGGAGACAAAGTATACTAAAAATCCTTCTCTCCTTGCCTGGCTTGATGAGAAAATTGAATTCTTAAAGCCCGCAGAGGTTGTATGGATTGACGGCTCGCAGGAGCAGATTGACGCTTTAAGAGCCGAAGCTTGTGAAACAGGTGAAATGTTTAAGCTTAACGAGGAGCTTCTTCCCGACTGTTATCTTCACAGAACAGCGGTTAACGACGTTGCCCGTGTTGAGGCGCGTACGCTTATCTGTACTTCTAAAGAAGAGGACGCAGGTCCGACCAACCACTGGATGGACCCCAAGGAATGCCACGAAATGCTCGATAAGATTGCAAAGGGCTCTTATGCAGGCAGAACAATGTATATTATCCCTTATTCAATGGGTCCCGTAGGTTCTCCGTTCTCAAAAATCGGTATTGAGATTACAGACAGCATTTACGTTGTTCTCAATATGGAAATTATGACAAGAGTAGGCACGGCAGTTCTTGACTGCCTCGGCGACAGCGACGACTGGGTACGCGGTATGCACTGCAAGTGCAACGTTGACCCTGACAACCGCTGGATTGTTCAGTTCCCCGAAGAGAACACTATCGTATCAGTTAACTCTGCATACGGCGGAAACGTACTTCTCGGTAAAAAGTGCTTTGCACTTCGTATCGCTTCCTACCTCGGCAAGAACGAGGGCTGGCAGGCTGAGCATATGCTCATCCTCGGCTTAACCCGTCCCGGTGAGGAAACAAAGTACATCTGCGCAGCATTCCCGTCCGCATGCGGCAAAACCAACCTTGCAATGCTTATTCCTCCCGAAGGATATCGTCGCAAGGGCTATAAGGTTGAGTGCGTTGGCGACGATATTTCCTGGATTAGAAAGGGCGCTGACGGAAGACTTTACGCTATTAACCCCGAAAACGGTTTCTTCGGCGTAGCTCCCGGTACAAACGAAAAATCTAACCCCAACGCTCTTGCAGCTACCAAGAAGGGTACAATCTTTACAAACGTATGCCACAATCTTGATACAAATACAGTTTGGTGGGAAGGCCTTGATAAGAATCCGCCTACTCACTGCATTAACTGGAAGGGCGAAGAAATCAACGGCGCTTCGGATGAGCCTCTTGCTAACCCGAACTCAAGATTTACTGCTCCCGCACAGAACTGCCCCTGTCTTTCACCCGAATTTGAAAATCCGCAGGGCGTTCCGATTTCCGCATTTGTATTCGGCGGCAGACGCGCTAAGCTCACTCCGCTTGTATATCAGTCAAAGAGCTGGAACAACGGTGTGTTCGTTGGCTCAATTATGGGCTCTGAAACAACCGCTGCGGCAACAGGCGCAGTAGGCGTTGTTCGCCGTGACCCGATGGCTATGCTTCCGTTCTGCGGCTACAATATGGGCGATTACTGGAAGCACTGGATTGAAATCGGCAAAACTCTTGACCCCGATAAGGCTCCCAAGATTTTCAACGTTAACTGGTTCCGTAAGGACGATGAGGGCAACTTCTTATGGCCGGGCTTCGGCGATAACCTCCGTGTACTTGACTGGATTATCGACCGTTGCGACGGTAAGGTTGACGCTCAGGAAACCGCTATCGGTTACCTTCCTTATGCTAAGGATATCAACCTTGAAGGCTCAGGCTTAACCGTTGAGCAGCTTGAAGGTATCCTTGACGTTGATAAGGACGCATGGAAAGAGGAATACAAGAGCGTTGACGAGCTTTACGCTAAGTTCGGAAACAGACTTCCTCAGGAGCTTGCAGACGAGCTTGCTTCCGTAAAGAAAGCGCTTGACGAATAAAAAGTAAAAAATAAAAGACCGTCGCTGACGGTCTTTTTTATTTTGTTTATTTGAATACGGCGTTGTATTTTTTAGCCCATTGCTGAACGTCGTACCTTCCGTAATGCTTGGGAAGGGACTTGTTTATTGCCGCAAGCACAGCCATATCCTTTGCAAGTCCGAGGAAAAGCCCCGTAAGGTTTCTGTCCTTAATCATAGCCTTGCCCTTGGTAATAAGCTCTGCGTTGATGTCAATAAGTCCGCCGCCTTCGTCGCTTACCGAAAGCTCGTTAATTGTAATAATCTTGTTTTCAAACATATAGTCAAGCTGTTCGGGCTTGATTTTGCCGAGCATAAGCTTAACAAGAGCCATTGAGGAAAGGTTGAAGCCTATCTGGGTCTGATAATTGTATTCGTAACTCCAGAGCGTTTCTGCGCTGTAGGTTTCTGTTCTGTCCGCAATAACCGTTTCCGCAAGAATTTTGGCAGCCCTGAATGAATTTGCAATGCCCGAACCGATAATCGGTACCGTCATAAACGCGCTGTCGCCGATTGCAGCATAACCGTCTGCAACCATAACTGCAAGCGTCTGGCGAACGGGGATTGTTACCATGTCGCCGCCGCGGATAAGCTCCGTTCCGAGCACGGGGTTTTCCTTGCGGAAGGCTTCAACTCTTTCAAGCGCCTCTTCCTTTGTAAACGGCTCAAAGTCGCCTATAAGAATGTCGCTGTAATCGCCGTCGTCAGCAACCCACGCAATGCCGAAAACTCCCTTCGGAAGCATGTAAACCTTGTACTTGTCAATTACGTCGTTGGTTTCGGCTCTGTTGTAAAAGCCTCTGTAAACATAAAACTGTTCAAGCTTATCCATATCCGCCTGAATACCGCAGCATTCGGGAAGATTTTTGCGTACGGGACTGTTGCAGCCGCAAGCGTCAATTACAAGGTCGCCGAGAATGTCGCCGTCAGCGGTTTTAATGCCGATAACTCTGTCGCCCGCCATAACGGGTGCAAGAATTTCCGTGTTGTAAACAAACTTTACTCCGGCTTTTTCAGCGTCATCAATAATAAGATTGTAAATCTCCTTACGCTCCATCTTAATGTCGCTTCCGCGCGCCTCGTCAATAGCGTTGCGAAGGATAACCCTTCCCGCAGGGGGACAGAAGCTCATGTTGTGCATCGGAAGGCATTTATCCTCGGGAACCGGTAAGCCAACCTCCGCAAGCGACTTGCTGTTAAAAATATCCGTCCAGTCATAGCCCATGTTTTCACGGGCGTTCTTTTCGTAAACGGTAACGTCAAAGCCCGCCCTTGCAAGAATGGAAGCGCAGGTAATTCCGCCGTGGCCGCCGCCTGCAACAATAATCTTTTTTGCCATAAATATTACTCCTTTCCAAATTATAAATAATCTTACTCCACCTACATTATACCACATTTGTCTAATAATTCAACAATAATATTGCCTGTTCATAAATCTGTAAAATTTTCCGTCAATGCGTTTTGCACCGTGGTACAAAAAAGTGTACCTTAAAATAATTCTCCTTGTCATAGTTAAGGATTAGTGATATAATTTAGCCATACCTGAAAGGAGAGTGTTTATGACCGATTATCTTATTATTGCAGCGCTTGTATTATTAATAATAATTATTATCCTATTAATAGTGCTCCGTCCGAAGAAGGATAATTCCGCTGCCCTTCTTGAACAGAAGCTTGACATCAATTCAAAGAATACAGATTCAAAAATTACCGAGCTTTCCGAAAAAATGCAGGGGCTTACAAAAAGCAACTATGAGCAGCAGATTAAGCTTATGGAAACGCTTAATAAAAACGCCCTTCAGCAAACCGAACAGGTCGGCAAGGCGATTACCGCAATGCAGGAAAGCAATGAAAAGAAGCTTGAGGAAATGCGTAAAACCGTTGACGAAAAGCTTACGGATACGCTTAATAAGCGCATTAACGCCTCATTTGAAACCGTTTCAAAACAGCTTGAAAACGTTTATAAATCACTCGGCGATATGCAGCGCCTTTCGGGCGACGTAACAAAAAGCGTTCAGGGCCTTAACAGCGTCTTAACAAACGTTAAAAGCAGGGGAACGTGGGCGGAGGTTCAGCTCGGCAATATCCTTGACCAGATTATACCGGGTATGTACGAAACCAACGTAAGAACCTATCCCAAGTGCGAAGGTCAGGTTGAATTTGCCGTTAAAATACCGAATTCGGACGACGATTCAATAACCTGGCTCCCGATAGATTCAAAGTTCCCTATGGAGGATTATATCCGTATTACCAACGCTGCGGAAAACGGCGATTCAGCTCTGCTCGAATCCGCAAGAAAGTCGCTTGAAACAAGAATTAAGGCGGAGGCAAAGGCAATTACAAAGTACATTTCCGTGCCTGAAACAACGCCTTTTGCAATTATGTACCTTGCAACAGAGGGACTTTATGCAGAGGTTATGCAAAATAAAAACGGCCTTGCGGAAAACCTGCAAAGCCAGGGAATTATGGTTGCGGGACCGAGTACAATTACCGCCCTTCTCAATTCGCTTTCAATGGGCTTTAAGTCAATAGCGATTAATAAAAAAGCAAGCGAGGTTTACGACGTTCTCGGCGCGGCAAAGGCGCAGTATGATAAATTCGGCGATTTGCTTGAAACTGCAAGAAGGCGTATTGAATCCGCGGGCAACGCTATCAGCGACGCGGAGAATAAAAACAACTTTATTCAGCGCAAGCTCAAAACGGTTGAAAGCCTTGATATTGAAAACAGCAACGAAATCCTCGGCATAGAATAGCCTCCCACCTGAAGGGGCCAATAGCCTCCCCACCCGAGGGGGAGGTGCCACGAAGTGACGGAGGGGGCAAACAGCCTCCCCACCCGAGGGGGAGGTGTCACGAAGTGACGGAGGGGGCAATAAAAAACAACGGAGGGCTTATCCGCCCTCCGTATTATTTTTTAATTCCTTCATAAAACTTTTAAGCATCGGCGCGGCAATTATTGCGGATACAACAAACGCAATCGGCTGCGCTATTTCTATTCCCACAACGCCGCAAAACCGCGGTAAAACGAATATCAGCGGAATGAATACAAGCCCGTTCTGGCAGCAGGAAAGGAAGAACGCTTTTCCCGCCTTGCCAACGCTCTGAAAGGTCATGTTTCCCGTCATAACTATCGGCATTACAAGCTGCGCAACGCAGGAATATCTCAGTGCCGCCGTGCCTATTTCAACAACCCCGGGGTCCTTGCGGAAAAGCATAATCAGCCTTGGCGCAAAAATAAAGCATATTGCCGCCATAACCGCAAGCACAAGCGTTCCGAATTTCAAAAGGAACTTGATTGCGGTGCGTACCCGTTCGTTGAGCTTAGCGCCGTAGTTGAACGAGCAGACGGGCTGAAATCCCTGACCTATACCAAGGCAGAAGCAGAAAATGAACATAGCAATTTTTGCGTTTATGCTCATTGCCGCAATGCATTCGTCTCCGAAGGGCTGCGCCTGAATGTTTAAAAACATTGTTGAAACCGAGTTTAAGCCCTGCCTTGCAAAGCTCGGTAAGCCAACAAGCACAATGTCGCTTATGATTTTCGGGTTAAGCGTAAAGAATTTTATGTTCAGCCTGCTTTGTACCTTTTTTCTCAGGAACATTGAAAGCAGAATCAGCATTCCCGTGTACTGTGATGCAGCTGTGGCAATCCCCGCGCCGGCAATGCCGAGCTTAAATCCAAAAATCAGAAGCGGGTCAAGCGCCATGTTGAGTATACCGCCTACCGCAAGCCCTATCATGGCAAGCTTTGCCTGACCTTCAAAACGCAGAATGTTGTTAAGAACAAACGATGTTGTCATAGCGGGCGCCGCGATTAAAATCCACCGCCCGTAGCTTACCGCGTAGGGATGAATGGTTTTTGTGCTGCCTAAAAGGTCAATCAGCGGGTTAATAAAAACCATACCGATAGTAAGGATAATAAGTCCGACTGATAATGCAAGATAAAACGCCGTTGCAGAGTAACGGCGCGCGCTTTCAACGTCCTTTGCGCCAAGGCGGCGGCTTATGTTGCTTCCCGCGCCCTGACCGAACATAAAACCGAACGCCTGAATAACGCCCATAAGGCTTAAAAGAACGCCCGTTGCAGCGCTTGCGCTGACGCTGATTTTTGAAACAAAATAGGTGTCAGCCGCGTTGTAAATAACGGTAATCAGCATAGAGATTACCGTAGGCACCGCAAGCCGCGGAATAAGGCGGTTTATCGGCGTTTCGGTCATATTTTTAAATTGTCTTTCAGCCGAATTTTCCATACAATCATCCTAAAAAAATGGCCCGCCCGAAGGGATTCTCCTCTCAACTATCGAACAGTCCACCGGACTGTTCTCCCAATCGGCGCACACTTTGCGCGCCTCTTGGAGTTCGTTTCTCGCCCTGATGAAAAAAGAACACCTTTCGGTGTTCTTTTGGTGGGCCATCAGGGACTCGAACCCCGGACCGACCGGTTATGAGCCGGTTGCTCTAACCAACTGAGCTAATGGCCCGCGTAAAAAAGCGGTATTACAATTCGTCTTTAGCGACTGCATTATAATACCACTAATTTTAAATTAAGTCAATACATAATTTTATTTCATTACCAAAACTGAAGCCATAATCAAAAACTGCGCTGCGTAATAGGTAAAGTGGTTAGTAAAGTAATGGAACGGCTTGTCCTGACCTTCACCGAAATATGTTCCGCTGAGAATTAAATCAGAAAGCATAAACAGTAAGCTTCCTACAGTCATAATTATATAAGGCTTCTCAAAATGAGTAGTAATCATTGCCGCAATGCTCAATGCAGTTGTAAATGCAAGGAAAATTGAATAAAGCCATACAATAAACTTATAATCGCCGAAAACATATTTCGTAATTTTTGCAGAAGCAAGGTTAAGGAATGAAAATACAACACAAGCAGCAAGGCAAATAAGAATAATACTGAGCTTCATCTTTGTGTGGTAAATTAAGGCGGTTTCATAGAAAACGTGACCGATTAAGAAGAATATAAAGCCGCTGAGCATATAAGAATCCTTATTGTC
>JAFYGD010000047.1 GCA_017543415.1 Eubacterium sp.
ACTTAAGCTATTTTCCAAAGAACTTTACTAAGGAAATGGCATATTTTGGCGGTAAACGCCATGATTTTGATATCTATATAGATAAGGAAATTAAAGGCGCTGCAGCCGCTTTTGCCAACAGGTATGACGGCTTTTTAATCTGCTTTGCCACTGATGAATACTGCAGTGACTTTATTCCTCACGAATTTCTGCACTTAATTGACGCACGAATTGATTCATACCTTGAAGCAAAGGGTAAGAATTATGAAAGCGAATGGGATAAGCTTAACCCAAAAGGCTTTTTCTACTATGCAGAGCAGGATTATAATCCTAAGTATTTTGCAACAAGCTACGCAATGTCTGACAGCCGTGAGGACAGGGCGGATACTTTTCAATACCTTTTTGAAGCCTATTCTTCAAGTACTGCGCCTTACAGCTATAATGCGGTTAAAAGGAAGTCAATCTTCCTTTCTCAGCTTATCAGGGAAGCGTATCCAAGTGTTCAGAGTGTTGATTTTGCAACATGGGAAAAATGGATTACCCCTTATCCCGTAAAGGTTAAAGCAAAAAGCACAGAAAACTCGCTAAAGGTTTACTGGAGTGAATGTGAAAACGCTTCGTCTTACATTCTTCAGCAGAAAATTGACGGAGTATGGAAAACAGTTTATAACGGCTCAAAAAAGTATTTTAAAATGAGCGGTCTCAAAAGCGGTAAGCCTTATTCCTTCAGGGTGCGCGCTCTTCGCCTTGACGGCAAGCGCAAGGTTTACAGCTCTTACGAGTATCTTGATACCGCAACAAAGCCTTTAACCCCTGTAAAATTCAGCGTTTCAACCAATTCAAAGCACCAGCTTATAGCCAAGTGGTCAAAGGTAAAGTCTTGCAGCGGTTATCAGGTTCAGTATGCAAAGGATAAAAGCTTTAAAAATAAAATAGCAACAAGGGAAACCGGTAAAAAGGCTAAAAAATATGTAGGTAAAAACTTTACCAAGGGAAGAAAGTATTACGTGCGTGTTCGTTCCTTTACCGTTTCCGGTGATAAGAAGATTTATTCACAGTGGTCTAAAGTAAAGAAGATTAAATCAAAATAAGAGGTAATATGAAAAAGTTTGTTTCGGTTTTGTTATCGCTATGTATTATGTTTAGCTTTACTGCCTACGGCGCTTATTCTGCAAGCGCTGCAGACGGTGTTATTCCCGATGACGTAAACCCGATTTATTCAGGCTGTAAATACACCGAAAATAAAAAGCTTCCGCCTTATACTCTTTCATCGGATATAAAGATAAGCGATACTGTGTATAAAGACGTTAAGTCAGCGTCTATGTTTATCCGCGACTGTATGCTCGAGCGTCAGAAGTATATTACTGTTTCCCTCAGTAATGATATTGTAAATAATGTAAGCGATTCATATATGCTTAATACAAGCTCACCGTATTATGTTGTTTACTGTGCTTTCAGCGATGAAATTGCGCGCAGCGGTAATGAGGGCGACTATCTTCGTTGCTGTTACCACGGTGCTTCGGCCTCCCGTAAATATTATAACGGCTATACACAATATACTTATGAAATAAGGTATATTACAACTCTCGAAGAGGAAGAAACCCTTGCAGCGTTTGTTAATACCTTTACTGCTTCGCTTAAAGCTCAAAACCTTTCCCGCCTTGAGCAGATAAGGGCAATACACGATAAAATCTGTTCAGTTACCGATTATGACTGGGATAATTACAACGCGGGAAATCTCGGCGGAACAAGCGACGTTAATACCGCCTATTCCGCAGTAACACGCGGTAAAACAATGTGTCAGGGTTACTCCGCACTGTTTTATTATCTGTGCCGTGAAATGAATATACCGGCAAGGGTTGTTGAAAGCAATACCCACGCGTGGAATATAGTTAAACCCGTTGTAGGCAAGTATTACTATAATATTGATGTAACGTGGGACGACAGTTACAGCTTTCCCGATGAGGATAATCCGAGCGGATGCGATTATTTCCTTAAATGCGATGATGAAATGATAACGAGTACTTCACACCGCGGCTATTTATCTGATACAAATACCGACCATGACAGAAACGAGATATTTACAACCTCTTCATTTTTAAGAAATTATCCCGTTTCTCTGTCGTCTTTTTACCTGAATAAAGAAGGTGCTGCAATCTGCGCTTACTGTAAAAGCGCGGTAGACGGCGCAACGCCTACTGAAGAACACAGCTTTGTTCAGTCTGTTCAGGAGCCGACCTGCTGTGAAAACGGAAAAACGGAGTACACGTGCACCGATTGTGATGAAAGCTTCAGCGAGCTTATTGTACCAACGGGTATTCATCAGTTCAAAGGGGGCGAAAAGTACTGCCTTTACGGATGCGGTACAGTTAATCCGGATTATTCCGAGCCTGAACAATCCACTGAAGAGCCCGAACCTGAACCCGAACAGCCTGCCGTTATTGAAAAGAAAGTAAACACTCTTTATGCAAAAGGCAAAACGGCTGCCGTTAAGTACTCAAAGCTAAAAAAAAGAAACCTTATTATCTCCCGCAAATCAGCTATTACAATTAAAAACGCACAGGGCGTGCTTTCGTATAAAAAAGCAAAAGGTAATAAGAAAATAACGGTCTCAAAAGGCGGAAAAATTACCGTTAAAAAAGGACTTAAAAAGGGTAAGTACAAAGTGAAAATAAAAGTTACCGCAGCGGGTAATCAAACCTATAAACCCATTATAAAAACGGTAACAGTAATAATTAAAGTAAAGTAAAAGAAGGGCAGCGCCCTTCTTTTTTATTGCATATTTGTAAACTTCTGTTTAAGCGTGTCAATTTTGCTTTGGTCGGCCTGTTCGGTTTTGTACCAGCCCTTTGCTTCCATTTCCCTGTAAATACAGTCCTGAAGCGAAAGGGAATTATCAAGTGCCGATTTAAAAGTGCTGTTGATATTGTTTGTTGAGGATTCAATTGCTCCGTGCATATAAAGGTCGCAAACGCCCTTTTCAAGCATAAGAATATCCTGCATAATGTCTTTATCCTGCATAGGTGTCTCCTTGTTAATTCAATAAATTCATAAAGCTGTTGAATATCTGCTGATGCTTTTGCTGCATATCGCAAACCGTGTTTTTAAGACTGTTGTCCTGAAGCTGCTCCTGAGCCTCGTTGCACTTTGTCTGAAAATACTGCTCATGACCGAGCGCATCCTCAATGTATAAAAGTTCCTTTGATGTCATTCTTTCACCTCCGTGTTATTATTCTTTACATTCTTTTTTTACTTATTCATGTTTTTTCCAAGGTTTACTTTATTTAGTAATTATGTTAAAATCAAATTATAAATCAGTATGGGGTGATTTTATGAAAAATCTATATATTTGGGAAGACCCGGCTCGGTTTAAAATCAATAAAGAGGACGGTCATGCTATAGCAATGCCCTTTGACAGTACAGAGGATGCATTTGAAGGCAATTCAAAGTATAAGCTCAGCCTTAACGGAAAGTGGAAGTTTTACTGGCAGCGCGGAGTTGATAATCAGCTTGACGGCTTTGAAGCCGAGGACTTCAATGATGTTGAATGGGACAGTATCGAGGTGCCTTCCGTGTGGCAGCTCAAGGGTTACGGAGCGCCTTATTATTATGCAAGCTCTTACCCCCGCGCCCTTTCAAGAAGTAAATCCAAAATTCCTTCAATAGATTATTCTATGCAGGAAATCGGTTATTACAGGCGCAGATTTAGCCTTGACAAGAATTTCAGCGATAAAGAGGTGTTTATCCATTTCGGAGCCTGTAAGGCTGCGCTTGAGGTTTGGGTAAACGGCGAGTTTGTCGGCTATTCTGTCGGTTCAATGACTCCTCACGAATTTGATATTACGCCCTTTGTAAACGAGGGCGAAAACCTTGTTTGCGCAAAGGTTTACCGCTTTGCCGCTTCCTCATATCTTGAGGACCAGGATATGTGGTGGCTGTCCGGTATTTACCGTGAGGTTTATGTTTTTGCAGAGCCGAAAGCCTGTCTGCGCGATTTCTTCTTTAAAACAGACCTTGATTCAGATTATAAGGATTCAGAGGTTCAGCTTACCGCGTATGTTAAAAACTATTCGGAAGAGGAAAAGAAGGTTACTTTCAATGCATATCTTGTTTCCGATACGGAAAAGGAAATTCCTCTCGGCGAAGCAACTGCAAAGCTTCAGGCAGGGGAAAGGGCAGGAATTGTTTTAAAGGAGCTTGTTAAGAACCCTAAAAAATGGTCTGCCGAACAGCCTAATCTTTATACCCTTGTAATGTCGCTTAAAGACGGTAAAAAGAAGCCTTGCATAAAAACTTATGAGGTGGGTTTTAAAAAGGTAGAAATTATCGGTGAAAAGCTGCTCTTCAACGGTATGCCGCTTATGTTAAGAGGTACAAACCGCCATGATTTTGACCCCGATAACGGCTGGGCTGTTCCAAAGGAACGCTATGTTCAGGATTTTGACCTTATGAAGCAGTGTAATATCAACGCTGTCCGTTGCTCTCATTATCCTGACGACCCGTATTTTTACGAGCTTGCCAACAGATACGGCTTTTACGTTATGGATGAATGTGACCTTGAAAGCCACGGCGTAAGGCGTAAAAACGTTCCGGGTTCAAATCCCATGTGGGAAGGACTTGCCGTTGATAAAATGGAGCGTATGGTTCTGCGTGACAGAAATAACCCCTGTATCTTTATGTGGTCGCTCGGAAATGAAGCGGGCGACGGCGATAACTTTATGAAGATGAAGGAAGCCGCGCTTAAGCTTGACGATACCCGTCAGTTCCATTATGAAGGCGATTTCGATTTGAATAAGAGCGACGTTATTTCGCGTATGTATCCCGATGAAAATACAATGACAAAGCTCGGAAAACGCGAACCGATTGAAATTTCTGCCTTTGACAACATTGCAAACGCTCTTGCAGCGGATAATAAGCCTATCCCTGCAGAAAAGTATACAAAGCCCGTAATACTCTGCGAATATGCCCACAGTATGGAGAATTCTCTCGGTAATTTCGTTGATTATATGGAGGATTTTGAAAAATACGATAATATGTGCGGCGGCTTTATCTGGGACTGGGTTGACCAGGCAATCCGCTCCACTGATGAAAACGGGAATGTAAACTGGCTATACGGAACGGATTTTGAAAAGGATGAACCCAAACACTGGTACAGCGGTATTGATAAAACCGCAATGACGGGCTCAAATACCTATTTTTGCGCAAACGGCGTTATTGCTGCCGACCGTACGCCTCATCCGCAGTTCTGGGAGGTTAAGCACGTTTATCAGCCAATTGTTACAACCGCCTTTGATTTAACAAAGGGAAGGTTTAACGTGCGTTCCCGCTTACTGTTTACCGACGTTGCTAATTATAAGTGTAAATGGCTTATTGAGTGCGAGGGCGAGGAGCTGTTCAGCGGTGAGCTTGAAAAATTCTCCCTTAATCCGCTTCAGGAGGAGTTTATTGATATTCCTTACGATTATTCAAAACTCCCGCAGGATAAGGAGTGCGTTCTTACAGTTTCATTCCATTCAAAGAAAAAGACTTACGGTATTAAAAGCAATGCTGAAATTGCTTACGACCAGTTTATTCTTACTTCGCCCGAAAAGCCCAGGGCAGATTTTGAAGTCGGTAAGCTTTCATATGAACAGAATAAAAATACAGTTACCGTCAGTGGTGAAGGCTTCAGCGTAAAGGTTGAAAACGGAGCCGTAACCGAGCTTATCAAGGACGGCGTTAACGCACTTAAAACACCGCTTGCGCCAAATTACTTCAGAGCTATGACGGATAACGATATCGGCTATCTCAACTTTGCGCCTCCGCTTATTCACCTTAATCCGTACTATAAGTGGAAAAAGGCCACTCACAGCGTAAATGCGCTTAAAACGGAGGTTGAGGTAAAGAACGGAGCCGTTAAAGTTAAAATAGCTTTGAATGTTCCCGGTATGAAGGATTCCTTTGCCTCATATACCGTTTATCCCGACGGCAAGCTTGCCGTTTACCACAGTGCGGTTCCTAAAGCGGATATTCTTCGCTTCGGATATATTTTCGGCGTTGATAAGGATTATTCAAATGTTAAATGGTACGGCAGGGGAGCCGCTCCGTCATATCTTGACAGGAAAACAGGATATAAAATAGGCTTGTATTCAATGCCCGTTTCCGAATTTGAATATAACTATATGCGCCCGCAGGAAGCTTCTGCGCGTTCCGATACAAGGTATTTCA
>JAFYGD010000048.1 GCA_017543415.1 Eubacterium sp.
ACAGATGTCGGCAGCCGTTTTTGCTTCGGAATATTCAAGAATACTTCCGTCTTTTAATTTGATTTTCATAATAATCCCTCCAAATGTTTTCCCCTCATCCGTCTGCCCGAGGCAGACACCTTCCCCCAAGGGGGAAGGAAAAAGGTTAAATAATAACAAAAAGCGCCCTGAAATCAGGGCGCTTACACGCGGTTCCACCTGAATTGCACATAGATATTATGTGCCGCTCAAAGCCTTTAACGCAGGCGTACGGCAGGACATTTCCTTCCTGCACTCAGGGGTGGTAGCAATTAACTTTCCGGGCGCTTTTTCACCGACCAAGCGCTCTCTTAACCTTTCGGTTAACGCCGTGTTCCCTTCACCGTTTTTTATATTGGAAATATATTATCACTCAGAAGGTGATTTGTCAAGAGTCTTGCTCAACAATATACTTGCGAAGCGGCTTAACCGCCATAATTGCAAGAAGCGCAACAACCGTAACCGCAAGGTTTGGAAGCATATAAGAAGCATTATAAATCAGCGAATAAACTGCGGCAAGTCCCTGACCGCTGAAGGACGCAAGAATGCTTTGTCCAAGCTTATTATTCATTACGTCCGTAAAGAACCATTCCGCATAGCTGCCCCAAAGGATGAAGCCTGAAAGGAAGTGCGCCGCAAGCCTTAAAAGAACAACAACCGCACCGCCGAGAGTGATTGCGGCGGTATCGTTTTTAATTTTGCCCTTGAACATACCCGAAAGTCCGAGCACGGTAAAGGCAACGATATAATCAAGAAACGCCATAAGTACAATATTAATTACTGATTTTGCAGCGTTTTCAGGGTCATACATACCTGCAAACGCCTGAGAGGTGGTTGCGCCGAGCACCGCCTCAACAATACTGTAAACGAAGCCCGAAAAAAGCCCCCATTTTACGCCGTATTTGTAACCGAGAATGATAATCGGAACCATTCCTGCCAATGTGATTGAGCCGCCGTATGGCAAATCAAACACCTTTACAAGCGCAAGAATTGCGGAAAGCGCAATAAGCACGCCCGTTGTTGTTAATCTTTTTGTTTTTGAGTTCATAGTTTTTCCTCCGTAAAAAATAAAAATCCTGTGCCAACGCACAGGGGTACGGTTTCATTATATCGTCTTCCTACGCACGCATTACCGTACAGGTTAGAAGGGTATAATCTCAGCCTTTTCGGCACCCCTGACTTATTAGCATTGATATGATATATCTTTTTTCTTCTTTTGTCAAGTTGGGTATTGCAATAAATTCATATAAATGATAAAATATTTAAGATAAATTTTAAGAGAGGTATTCTTATGGAAAAGCTTAAGTATTTTGTAAACGGCGAATTCAAAGAGAGCAAAACCGACGTCTGGTACGATTTACATAACCCCTCAACGGGTGAAATCACCGGTCAGGCTCCCTGCTGCACCAACGACGAGGTGCTTGAAGCAATCGCCGCTGCCAAGGCTGCTTACCCTGAATGGAGAAACACTGCGGCAAGAAAAAGAACGCAGATTTTATTTAAGGTACGCGAGCTGCTTATTGAACATATGGACGAGCTTACACAGCTTGTTTGCGAAGAAAACGGCAAGACCTGGAGCGAGGCTGCGGGCGATGTTGGCAAGGCTCAGGAGGGT
>JAFYGD010000049.1 GCA_017543415.1 Eubacterium sp.
AGAGTTTGAGAACGGCAAGGAATGCTTCCTGCGGAACCTCAACTGAACCGAACTGGCGCATACGCTTTTTGCCTTCCTTCTGCTTTTCAAGAAGCTTTTTCTTACGCGTTACGTCGCCGCCGTAGCACTTTGCAAGCACGTCCTTACGAAGCGCCTTAACGGTTTCCCTTGCGATAACCTTTCCGCCGATTGCAACCTGAATAGGTATTTCAAAAAGGTGGCGCGGAATATATTTTTTAAGCTGCTCGGCAATTCTTCTTGCCCTTGAATAAGCCTTTTCGCGGTGGATAATAAATGAAAGCGCGTCAATAACGTCGCCGTTGAGCATAACGTCAACCTTAACCAAATCGCTCCTGCGGTAATCCCTGAGCTCATAGTCAAAGGAGGCGTAGCCCCTTGTACGCGATTTAAGGGCGTCAAAGAAATCGTAAATTATTTCATTGAGCGGAAGCTCGTAATGAATATCAACGCGCTCGGGCGTGATATAATCCATTGTTACGAAAATGCCGCGCTTTTCCTGGCACATATCCATAACCGTTCCTACAAATTCGCTTGGAACGTAAATGTGCGCATCCGCAAAAGGCTCCTCGCTGTAATCAATATACGCGGGGTCGGGGTAATTTGTTGGATTGTCAACCTCTACCATAGTTCCGTCCGTAAGATAGATTTTATAAACAACGCTCGGAACGGTTGCAATAAGGTCAAGGTTATATTCACGGTCAAGCCTTTCCTGAATAATTTCAAGATGAAGCAGGCCTAAAAATCCGCAGCGGAAGCCGAAGCCGAGCGCGCTTGAGGTTTCAGGCTCGTAGGAAAGCGAAGCGTCGTTAAGCTGGAGCTTTTCAAGCGCGTCGCGCAGAGCCTCATAATCAGCGCCGTCAGCGGGGTAAATTCCGCAGAACACCATAGGATTAACCTTACGGTAACCGGGAAGCGGTTCAAGCGCTTCATTTGGTACGGTAGTAACGGTATCGCCCACCTTGGCGTCCCCTACGGTTTTAATTGAAGCCGTGATATAACCAACCTCGCCTGCAGTAAGCTCTTCGGCTTTTTCCATTGAGGTAGCGCGCATATAGCCAACCTCAACAACGGTGAACTGAGCGCCCGTTGACATAATCTTCATCATGTCGCCGGCTTTGATTTTGCCGTCCATTATTCTTACATAAACAATAACGCCGCGGTAGCTGTCATATACCGAATCAAAAATAAGCGCTTTAAGCGGAGCTTTGTCGTCGCCTTCGGGCGGCTTTATTTCATTTACAATATATTCAAGTACCTCTTCAACATTTTCGCCCGTTTTGGCGGAAATACGCGGCGCATCCATACAGGGGATGCCTATTACCTCCTCAACCTCGGCGGCAACGCGCTCGGGCTCGGCGGCAACAAGGTCAATCTTGTTTATTACGGGAAGAATATCCAAATCATGGTCAAGGGCAAGGTAGGTGTTGGCAAGGGTCTGCGCTTCAACACCCTGTGACGCGTCAACAATAAGTATTGCACCCTCACACGCTGCAAGCGAACGCGAAACCTCGTAGTTAAAGTCAACGTGGCCCGGGGTATCAATAAGATTGAAGATATAGCTTTCACCGTTTTTGGCTTTGTAATCAAGCTTAACGGCGTGCGCCTTTATTGTAATTCCCCTTTCCCTTTCAAGCTCCATATCGTCAAGCAGCTGCTCCTGCATATCGCGCTGTGAAACGGAGCTTGTAAGCTCTAAAAGACGGTCCGCAAGAGTTGACTTTCCGTGGTCAATATGGGCAATTATGGAAAAGTTCCTGATGTTGTTTTTATTTACTGACAAGTTGATATCCTCTTATTTAATACTGTTAATATCCTTAATTTCATTAACCGTTTCCTTTGAATGGGCAGCGCCCCTGAAAAGACGGTAAATATAGTAAAGCGGTAAAAGGTAGGGCCGTTTTTCAAGCGCGCGGTAATCGGCAATCATTTTCTTTTTCGGCGGGAAAAGCCTTTTAAGAATATACCTTTGCTTTGCACTTTCAAGCGAGCCGTCCGTTGCTTCAAATACTTTTTCAAGCCTTGCCTTTGAAGTGCCGAAAATGCCGAAATTAATGAAATTCTCAAGCAGGTTTTCATCGTCCCCGCTAAGCTCCTTTTCGTCAAACAGCTTAAAGGCAAGCTCTCTTGTTTGCTTTTCAAATTCCGCAATACCGAAGGAGTCAAGCTTTGAATTTATATATTCAAAATCAAGCTTTTCATTTTCCTTTTTCAGGAAAAGATAGTTATCGCAAAGGAAACGGATTCCGCAGCCGCCCGAAGAATAATGCTTGAACATATGGCAGACGTTATAAATATACGTATCGTTAAGGCTCATACGGTATAGGCAGGGATTTTCTTCATCCTTAACGGCATTATCCCATACAAAGTCAAACCTCGGGCAAAAATCGTTTTCCTCAAAGAACAGGGTTCTGTGGAACTCAAAGGTTGAATACGGCTCTTTATGGTAGTCATCGCTGTTTTCGCCCGTTGCAAGCACCCTGTAGCCGTTTTGCTTCATGATTTTTGCAACCGAATCGCGGTTTTCTTCATCAAAAAGAATGTCGTTATCGCTCATCTGGCGCATACTTTCTTTAGGATAATAAGCCTTGAGAATAAGCCCCTTGAGCGGCATAAACCTTATACCATTTTCCTTAAGCTGCTCAAAAATGATACTGCGCTCATTATTCATAACAAGCATACGCTTAAGCTCGCTTAAACTGCTGTCGCGGAATTCTGCCTTTTCCTTTTCGGGCACGCACTCAAGGTCAGTAATGAGCGGAAATATTATGTTGTAAACCTGGTGGCGCCCGGCAATGCTTAACAGCTTTTTATAATCAACCCCGTCAATGACTGACGGAGCTTTGCCGCTGAAGGCGCACGCAAGAAGATGAATAAGGTATTTAACCTCTTTTTTATCCGTTACACTCATTATTCAACAATTCCCAAATCCTTAATTTGCTTTAATACCTCTTTAACATCAGCTCTTATAACCTCCGCGGGAGCGTCGTACTTTTTGCACATAGCTTCAACAATCTCATCCTCGGTACAATCGGTTTTTAAAAGCTCGAAAATATATGCTGCGGTTTTGTTGTTATTAATAATACCGCGGAAGCGTTTTGCAAGCCTTCCTGTTGCTATTGCAAAATCTTTGCCGTCAATATTACCGGTAACAATATCTTTTTTCAGTTTCATTACTGTACTTCCTTATCAAGTATTCTGCGCGCTACGTGAATTCCGCTTGCAGATGCGTGCGAAAGCGAATGGGTAACACCTGAACCGTCGCCGATTACGTAAAGTCCCTTATGCTTTGTTTCAAGGTTTTCGTCAAGCTCAACCTCCATATTGTAGAACTTAACCTCAACGCCGTAAAGCAGGGTGTCCGGGTTTGCGGTACCCGGCGCAATTTTATCAAGCGCGTAAATCATTTCAATTATACCGTCAAGTATACGCTTTGGAAGAACGAGCGAAAGGTCGCCGGGGGTAGCGGCAAGAGTCGGGCGGGTCAAGCCCTCCTCAATACGCTTTGGCGTACTTCTTCTTCCCGAAACAAGGTCTCCGAAGCGCTGAACAATTACTCCGCCGCCGAGCATATTTGAAAGCCTTGCAATGCTTTCGCCGTAGCCGTTGCTGTCCTTGAACGGCTCGGAAAAATGCTTTGCAACAAGAAGAGCGAAGTTTGTATTTTCCGTCTGCTTATCGGGGTCCTCAAAGCTGTGGCCGTTAACGGTAACGATACCGTTTGTGTTTTCGTTAACCACGCTGCCCTTCGGGTTCATACAAAAGGTACGAACGTGGTCCTCATAATTTTTGGTTGTATAAACGATTTTGCTTTCATAAAGCTCATCGGTAAGGTGGCTGAAAATCTCTGCCGGAAGCTCAACGCGAACGCCTATATCAACGCGGTTGGAAAGGGTGTTGATGTCAAGTTCCTTGCAAACGCCCTCCATCCACTTGCTTCCGCTTCTGCCAACGGAAATAATACATTCCCTGCAGGTATGCTTTCCGTCTTTGCTTTCAACGCAGTAGCCGTCTTCAAGCTTCTGCACCCTGTCAATATGGGTATTGAAGAAGAATTCAACCTTATCCTTAAGCTCGTTGTAAAGATTTTCAAGAACGATATAGTTAATATCCGTTCCGAGGTGGCGAACGGAAGCGTCAAGAAGGTGGAGCTGGTTTTGCATACACAGCTTTTTGAACTGCGAGCCCGAAGTTGAATAAAGCTTACAGTTTTCACCGCCGTGGGTTACGTTGATATGGTCAACGTATTCCATAAGCTCTGTCGCCTTCTTTTTACCGATATATTCGTAAAGGGTTCCGCCGAAATCGTTGGTAATGTTGTACTTACCGTCAGAAAACGCGCCCGCGCCGCCGAAGCCGCTCATAATAGCGCAGGTTTTACAGGAAATGCAGGATTTAACCTTATCTCCGTCAATGGGACATTTACGCTTTGCAAGCTCGTTGCCCGCTTCAAACACCGC
>JAFYGD010000050.1 GCA_017543415.1 Eubacterium sp.
AAGTAACCTTTGATAACGTTCTTGCAGTTAGCTCACTTGCAGGCTTTAAGGCAGGCAAGGATTGCGCAGGCGCAACCGTAACAGCTAAAGTTATTAAGAACGGCAAGGCTAAGAAAATCACTGTTTTCACCTACAAGCCGAAGAAAAACGAAAAGCGCAAGATGGGTCACCGTCAGCCTTACACCAAGGTTGAGATTACCAAAATCAACGCATAATGATTAGAGTTTGCTTTTTTAAAAAGGGAGAAATGCTTACGGGCTTTGAAACAAAAGGCCATGCGGAAACTGCCGATTACGGCAACGACGTTTTATGTGCTTTCATTTCAAGCGCGTGTTACCTTACAGCAAACACGGTTACGGAAGTAATCAAACTTGACTCTGACGCAAGAGCCGAGGAAGGCTATATGAGGCTGTGCATTAAAGAAAATCCCGAAAAAGCGCAGGATATCCTTAACGGCTTAAGGCTTCACTTAACAGAGCTTAAGAAGGATTATCCCGAAAAGATTGAAGTAAGAATTACGGAGGAATAACAATGCTTAAATTAAATTTACAGTTATTTGCTCATAAAAAAGGTATGGGTTCCACCAAGAACGGACGTGATTCCGAATCCAAGCGCCTCGGCGCAAAGAGAGCGGACGGCCAGTTCGTACTTGCAGGCAACATCCTTTACCGCCAGAGAGGAACTCACATTCATCCGGGCAACAACGTTGGCATCGGCTCTGACGATACTCTTTTTGCTCTTATTGACGGTACAGTAAGATTTGAAAAAATGGGCAAGGGCAGAAAAAAGGTTTCTGTTTATCCCGTTGAGCAGTAATTAAATCATTAAAGACCGCTGATAAACAGCGGTCTTTTATTTTACTGTGAAGTATGTTATGTAAACCATATGCTTAACGGTGAATTTTTCCGGGTAAGCCGAAAGCATTTCTTTATGCGCCGCGCTCCATTTTTCAAACTGCTCCCCGTTCATTGAAGCGAGAGTTCCGCGGCAGGCGCACATTCTTCCGTGCCAGCTTTCACGCGTAAACGGTATATCGCAGTAAAAGGCTTCCGTAACTCTGCCTTCAAACAGGTCGTCGTACATATCTTTAGAACCGCTTGCTTCCGCTGACCATACGTTATTGAATTCTTTTACGAGTGCCGTGCTTTTAGCTGCTATTTCGTCCTCTTTCAGCCAAGTCAGATATATTTTAATAAACTTGCCGCCGGGTTTAAGCAACCTTTTAATTTCCTTTTTCATAGCTTCGCGGTCAAAATACCAAAAGCACTGCGCGGCGGTAATGCTGTCAAAGCTATTGTCGGGAAGGCAGGTATTTTCTGCAGGGGAAACAATATAACTGATATTCCCGTTTTGCTGTTTTGCATAGCGGATTTGTTCTTCTGAAATATCAACGCCCGTGATTTTTGCGTTTGGGTTATACAGATTCTGCGGAAGAATACCCGTACCCGTTCCAATATCAAGCCATGTGGTGCCGTCCTTTGCAACGCCGAGCCTGCGCAGCCTTTCGTAAAGCTCCGACGGATAAATATCCCTGTAAGCGGCGTACTGCTGTGAAGTAAAGCCCCAGTCAAAGGCTTTGCCGCCGTCAATATTCTTTTTTGAAAGCATATTTCAGCCTCCTTTGCAGAATTATATTATACAGCAATGGGAATATTTTTCAAGACGGGGAAATATAATGTTGACTTTTTATTTTTATTTAGTAAAATAGATATGCAAAAATGAAAATGAGGAAAAGCTATGTTAGAACTTAAAAACGTATCCTTTGACGTTCCGCAGGAAAACGGACAAAAGGAAATAATTAAAGACATAAGCCTTAAAATCGGCGAAAAAAAGGTTATTGTTATTACCGGCCCCAACGGCGGCGGCAAATCAACAATGGCAAAGCTTATTGCGGGCATTGAAAAGCCGACTGCGGGAAAAATCTTTTTTGACGGCACGGACATTACGGAGATGAGCATTACCGAACGCGCCAACCTCGGTATAAGCTTTGCGTTTCAGCAGCCTGTAAGATTTAAGGGAATTCAGGTTGTTGACCTTCTTCGCCTTGCTTCAAAAAAGGACTTATCAATTTCCGAAGCGTGCGGTTATCTTTCAAAGGTAGGACTTTGCGCAAGGGACTACATTAACCGTGAGGTAAACGCTTCTCTTTCCGGCGGAGAGCTTAAAAGAATTGAAATTGCAACGGTTCTTGCAAGGCAGACAAAGCTGTCCGTTTTTGACGAACCCGAGGCGGGAATTGACCTTTGGAGCTTTAACAACCTTATTTCCGTTTTTGAAAAGATGAAGGCTGACAGCGACAATTCAATCCTGATTATTTCACACCAGGAAAGAATACTTAACATAGCTGATGAAATAGTTGTACTTGACAGCGGTAAAATTACCAAGCAGGGCAAGAAAGAGGAAATTCTTCCCCAGCTTCTCGGCACTGCCGCTGCGGTAGGAAGCTGTACGGTTTTAAGCGGTGAGGAGGAATAAGATGGATTTTGTTAACGACATTCAGAGCAAGCTCCTTGCCGAAATTGCGGATTTGACCGCCGCGCCCAAGGGCGCTTATAACATCCGCGCCAACTCACAGCTTGCGGCACGAAACACAACGGAAAACATTGACATAACAAGCAAGACGGACAAGCCCGGAATTGACATCCGAATTAAAAACGGAACAAAGGGCGAAACCGTACACATCCCCGTAGTTCTCAGCGAAAGCGGACTTAAGGAAACCGTTTACAACGATTTCTTTATCGGCAACGACTGCGACGTTACGATAGTTGCAGGCTGCGGAATTGACAACTGCGGCGCACACGACAGTCAGCACGACGGTGTTCACCGCTTTTTCGTAGGTAAAAATTCGCACGTTAAATACGTTGAAAAGCACTACGGCTCCGGCGACGGAACGGGCAAAAGAATTCTTAACCCCGTTACCGAGGTTTACCAGGAGGAAGGCAGCACCGTTGAAATGGAAATGGTACAGATTAAGGGCGTTGACAGCACCGTACGCACCACCCTTTCCGAACTTGATAAAGGCGCAACCCTTCTTGTCCGCGAGCGTCTTATGACCCACGGTGACCAGAAGGCGGAAAGTGTTTACACAACAAAGCTTAACGGTGAAAACTCAAGCGCAGACGTAATTTCACGCTCGGTTGCAAGAGATAATTCATACCAGAAATTTGACAGCATTATCATTGGCAACGCAAAATGCAACGGTCACACGGAATGCGATGCAATCATTATGGATGATGCAAAAATCCTTGCTGTACCTCAGCTTGAAGCAAATGATATTGACGCGGCGCTCATTCACGAAGCGGCAATAGGAAAAATTGCCGGAGAGCAGATAATTAAGCTTATGACGCTCGGCTTAACCGAACAGGAAGCCGAAGAACAGATTATCAGCGGTTTCTTAAAATAAAAAAATTAAAAGGCAGGAACTTTCCTGCCTTTTTTATTTGAATTATTTAGCCGTTTCCTGCTGAATCAAGTTCACTGCCTACTGTTTCGAAGAACTGATTATTAATGGTACGTCCGACAAACGCAACAGCTAAAATAACAGCTACTGCTATTAATCCTATGATTAATGCATATTCAACCATACCCTGTCCGTTTTCATCTCTGAAAAACGTCATAAATACTCCTCCCTAAATAATAATATCTATAATAAATAAAACAAAAAATCATCGGTAAACCGTACAATTCATCTGTTATTGTAATAATTATACAGTATTTTTCAACTTTAGTCAATAAAAAAGTTAAAAATATACAAAAATAATTATAACAAAAAAGCACCTTGCGGTGCTCTTTTATTTTGGCGTCCCCGAAGGGAGTCGAACCCCCGGCCTTTCGCTTAGGAGGCGAACGCTCTATCCTGCTGAGCTACGGAGACATACTGCCTGTCGTGCAGGCTAATATATATTAACAATTAAACGTTAAAAAGTCAAGGCTTATTCTTCTTCAAAAATACCCGCTTCCTCCATTGCTTTAATAAGCTTTTCAGTATCTGCGGACGCCTTTTCAAGGCTTACGGAATAACGCTTACAAAGGCGCATGGGAATATCCTTCCTTTCAACGCCTTTTTCAATTAAATCCCAGATATAGCTTGACGTATCGTTAAGCTCAATGAACATACTGTTTTCGCGGCTGAGCTCGCCCGTTGTTACAACAAGGTACTTTCCGCTGATTTCCCTTTTCATAAAGCCTTTTTTAATCTTCAACCTTATCACTCCTTTTGTAAGTTTCGCCGGTCATTGCTTCAAACGAAGTTCCGGCAGCCTCTTCACTGATATCACATTCAAGAATATAAACACTAACGTTTTTAAGCAGAGCGTCAAGAAGTTCCAGAGTTTTCATAACCGCTTCAGCCTCATACGGCATATAAATCTGGTTCATAATATCGCTGAGTATACTTCCCGGTGCAACGCGCTCAATTCTGTTTTCCTTTCCCCTGCGGATAAGGCAGATTCCGTTTACAGCTGTACTGCCGTGGTTTTCAAAGCCCTCTTTACCCGCATAAGGAGTTGCATAGGCTTGTGCGCTTCCGTTCTCTATGTGCAGAATGGGCTTGTCTCCGTTTACGATTTCAACCCCGTCAATATACTTTTTCCAAAGGCTGATATGCGTTGTTTTGCCCGTTCCGCTCGGCGCGGTAAAAAGATAGCCCTTATTCTTATACGAAATAACAGCTCCGTGAAAAACCATACGGTTATAAAAGGGCAGCTGCTTTGCAATTTCGCGGTAAACGCAGATGCTTTCCGCATAACCGGGCTTTGGATTGTAAGGTGAAGAAGCTATCTCCTCTTCAATATCCTCTTGACTAACGCTTACAGAAAAATCCGCAGGCTTTTCGCTGAGATAATTGCGGCAGAAGCGCTCGGCATAATCGTAATTACAGTTAACCTCAATATTCAGTTTTGCAAATTCAACTTTAAATGTATGCATAAATTCACCGTACTATTTTGATTTTAACACCGATTTTATATAACGAATTGTATGCGAAAAACGGAATTTTTTAAGAGTTGCATATATTCTGTAAAGGCGGCACATCGCGGTTGAATAGCCGCGCTCCCTGCATTCGGGATAACTAAGGCAGATATATTCCCTGCTTGGGAAAATGAAATCAATTATCCTTTTTAGCCTTGGGAATTTAATTCCCTCCTGTTCGTCTTTCCTGACGTTATTGTGAACAAAAACACTGCTTGTACCGTGGTTTCCGCTTAATACAACATCGTTAACCGTTTCACTCAGGTCAAGCTCGCTTTCCCTGTTTTCAAACCAAAGAGCTTCAAGCGCAAACAGCTTTTCATAGCTTTCCCTGAAGCCGTTTGAATCAATTATACTGTTTATCAGTTCGGTATCGGTTTTGTTTTCGTATTCTTTTTTCAGAAAATACAAATCAAGTATTCTTCTTATTCCGCACCCTGCGGTTTCATAATGCTTGATTGTATGAAGGACCGAATACAAATAAAAATAGGTATCGTTAAGTCTGAAGGAAAGCGGGTCCTCATCGCTCGGTACGGCGTGGTCAAACGGAGCCGAAACAGCAGATGAATAACGCTCTTTTCGGTTAAACATATACTCGGTAAAAAATTCGGTATGAAATTCAATCTGCTCCTTTCCCGGGCTTTGCGCGTTAAATTCACCGGGGATAAGCGTATCAATATCATATCCGAGCCCGCTCATAAGCCCCTCGGCTTTTTCAAGATTTTCAGCGTCAATTATAAAATCTATATCCGACATCATACGCAGCTCGGTTGAGGGGTAAAGCAGCTTTGTAACGGTGCCCTGCGCTTCAAGGGTTCGGATACCGTTTTCATGAAGAAGCTTAACAAGCTTTTCACGCGTGAGCCACTGACGGGAATCTCGCTGAACGGATAGATAATAAGCATCCCGCCATTCGTTAAACACCTTTTCATCAGGCTTGTTTTCAAGCTTTTCAACGCTTAAAAAGGCTATATTTGCAACCTCGTGAGCTTTGCCGATTGAAAGCACGTCGGAAAACGATACCTCCTCCGGTTTTTCCGAAGGCTGAGTACCGTTAACAGTGCAGTATATTAAATGTATCAGGTATTCCCATGCATACATAGCTACTTCTCCAGAATTATTGCAAAAAGCTCCTTGATTCTTTTTGCGTTTTCGGTTAAATACAAATAACCGAAAAGTGCTTCAACGCCCGTTGCTATATGGTATTCCCCCTGCGATGCGGATTTCGGGTTGTGCCCTACCTTTGCGTTTCTGCCGCGTTTAAATACCGCCGTTTCCTCTTCGGTAAGACAGTCTTTGATTTTTTCGTATGCCTCGGTCTGCGCTTTTGCAGAAACAAACTTAACGCTTTCCTTATGAAGGTCGTTTACCGGTCTGTTGGCGTCTGCGACAAGGCTTTCGCGAACAAGCATTTCATATACACAGTCGCCTATAAACGCAAGGTTAAGCGGGCTCAACTGCTTTGGGTTGATTTCTTTATCTATAAATCTCATTACGGAATGTACTCAAATTCAATATCGTAAAGCGAAACTATATCGCCCTCATGAATTCCCCTTTCCCTTAAAGCGTCAAAAATTCCGCTTTTTTCAAGCACGCGCTGCATATACTGAAGCGCCTCATAATCCTCAATATCAATTCCTTTTAGTACCTTGGGGAACCAGTCTGCCTCAACAAGGAAGTAGCCCTCCTCAACCTCGGTAATCTTAAAGCCGGTTGACTGTTTGATTATGCTTTCAACGGGGATTTCCTCTGTTTCATATTCCTTAATCGGCGGAAGGTCGCGCAGCTTGTTCCATACCACGTTCATTAACTCCTTCGTGCCTTCAAGAATAGGCGCGCAGATTGAATAATATTCATAGCCCTTGCCTTCAACATACGCTTTGAATTCTTCAATCTGTTCGGGCTCCGCCATATCAATTTTATTACCCGCAACAATCATAGGCCGCTCGGCAAGCTCGGGATTAAAGCGAACAAGCTCCTCGTTGAGCTTTTCAAAATCCTCCTTCGGGTCCCTTCCCTCATGGCCGCTCACATCAACTATATGAATAAGAAGCCTGCAGCGCTCAACATGGCGCAAAAACTGATGGCCGAGTCCGACTCCGTCGCTGGCGCCCTCAATAAGTCCGGGAATATCGGCGATTACAAAGCTGTTGCCCTCTCCCATTGAAACAACGCCGAGGTTGGGAACAAGAGTTGTAAAGTGATAGTCCGCAATTTTTGGCTTTGCCTGGGACACAACGGATATAAGGCTTGATTTGCCTACTGACGGATAGCCGATTAAGCCGACGTCCGCAAGAAGCTTAAGCTCAAGGCTTACCTCCCACTCTTCGCCGGGCATACCGGGCTTTGCAAAGCGGGGAACCTGACGGGTAGGGGTTGCAAAATGGGAATTTCCCCAGCCGCCCTTACCGCCCTTTGCGGCAATAAAACGCTCCGTTTTGCTCATATCAGCCATAACGGCTCCGCTTTCCGCCTCTTTAATTACGGTACCGCGGGGTATACGGATTTCCAAATCCTGACCTTTTTTGCCGTTGCAGCGTCCGCCGCGGCCGCCTTCGCCGTTCGGCGCTTTGTACTTGCGCTTATAACGGAAGTCCGCAAGCGTTGCAAGGTTATCGTCAACAACAAAAACAACGTCGCCGCCTTTTCCGCCGTCGCCGCCGTCAGGACCGCCCGCGGCAACATATTTTTCCCTGTGAAACGCCACAGCGCCGTCGCCGCCGTCACCGGCCTTTATTCTTATTTTTGCAATATCAACAAAAGCGGACATAATTAACCTCTGAATAAATTAATAAATGAACTTATAATCTTCGGAATAATCAATATTATACCCGAAACGGTAATAAATGCAAGCACTAAAGGATAAAACACAATAAACAAAAGCGCATAGCTTGTTTTTATTTCCTTCAGCTTCAGCCCGAAAGCGACAAAACCCGTATACGAACCGAGCGGAATAAGCGGTAAAAGCAAAGTAAGCGCCGTGCGCAAGCCCGTTTCTACCGGCTCGTGCGACAGCCTGTTTATAATAAAAAGCAGAATAAACAGCACAGCCGCGCCGCCGAAATATAAAAGCAGGGCTGAAACAAGATATTTTTTTGAAATCTCTTTTTTATCCATAAATAGAATTTAACATATATTAATATTTTTTTCAAGAAAAATGAAAAGGGAGGGTACTGAAACCCTCCCCTACAATGTTATTTTACAACAATCTTAACCGTTACGGTTTTAACGCCCGCTTTGTATTCGGCATTGCCTTTAGCGGTAACCTTGATTTTAATTTTGTAGGTGCCTTTCTTTAAGCCCTTCTTAACGGTAATCTTTCCGTTTTTGGCAACGGTGATTTTCTTGTTGCCCTTGGACTTTTTGTAGGTTACAGTTCCCTTTGCGTTTTTAACGGTAATTGCCTTTGAACGCTTGATTGCAACGTTCTTTTTCTTAACAACGGCTTTCTTCACTTTAACCGTCTTGCCCTTTGCGTAAAGGGTGTTTGCCTTTTGCTCAAGCTTTGGAATTGCTTCTGTTCTGACAGCGCCGCAGCCCGCGCAGGTATACTCCATAACACCTTCTTCAGTTACCGTAGCTTCTTTGGCAACAACGCCTGCGTTCCAGCTGTGGTCCTCATAAACAGGCTTAAGCGTATTTGCTGCAGGCGCTACTGTAAACAATGTGGTTTTGCTGTTCACATTTTCAAATTCCGCCGGCTGATGATTTCCGTTTTCTGCTGCCCAGTTTACAAAATGCTTACCCTCAACCTCGGGAGCGGTGAGTTCAATCTTCTGAGAAGGGCTGTAAAAACCGATGCAATTTCCGTCTTCATAAGACACTCTGTAGTATTTTACCCTAACCTCAAGGCCGGTATTTGCATATCCGTTGCTTTCGTAAGTGGAAACATTACCGGTGTAGTTCAGAATTTTAACGCCGTTTACATAAATGTTTGTATGGCTTGTATCAAATCCTCTTAATACATTATCTGCATCTGTTACGTTCATTCTGTAATAAACTTCGTAATAAGCAGCATCGGCACTACAGCTGCTTACGCTGTTTCCCTGAGGGTCTTTTGTCCAGAGCGTTGCGCCGAGAACGTTGCAGCCGCCTGAATATCCAAGCTGAATCTGTGTTCTGCCTTCGCCTTCATAGAGCGACGGGGTCTTACCGGGCTCGATGTTACCGTCAATATACACGGATAAGCCGTATATTACATCGCCGATATTTGCTTTTGCAAAAGCATTAAGCGGCAAAGATGTTGCAACAGCAGCAAGCATAACGGCTGACATAATGATTGATAATAATTTTTTCATAAATAAACCTCCTTTTGCGTTAACAAAATGCCGAATCAGCACTTTATATTATTTTATCACAGTAATATATTATTTTCAAGTCGGTTATTAACTGAAACTCCGTCACAATTATACCTTTACGAAAAAGGGAGGGTACTGAGACCCTCCCTTACAGTGTTATTTTACAACAATTTTAACCGTTACGGTTTTAACGCCCGCTTTGTATTCGGCATTGCCTGTCCTCACTGTTTTTATTTGTTTGCAAGATATGCTTTAATATCGGCAAGCACCTTGTCACAGTCAATACCGTGAACCATGCACGCCTCTTCAAGGCTTTCGCCGATAGAAGCAGGGCAGCCAACGCAGTGCATACCGCTTTGCATTAATATTCCTGCAATTCCTCTGTCATACTCAAGCATTTCGCCCATAGTTGTTGCTTTTGTAATTTCCATAGCCGTAACTCCTTTGTTTATTCTTGTTGCACTTACTTTATCACAATAAATATTTTATGTCAAGGCGGATTTTTTATGAATAAGATATTGAAATATTGTTTTTTTAGTGTTACAATATATAGTGATTTTTTTGAAAAAGAGGGCAGGTTATGTACAAGATAGGATTTGATAACGATAAATACAAATCAATGCAGTCCGAACGCATACGCGAAAGAATAGGCGAGTTCGGCGGCAAGCTCTATCTTGAATTCGGCGGTAAGCTCTTTGACGATTACCACGCTTCAAGAGTGCTTCCCGGATTTCATCCGGACAGTAAGCTTCAGATGCTGCTTCAGCTTAAGGACGACGCTGAGGTTGTTATTGTTATCTCCGCCCAGGATATTGAAAAATCCAAGCTGCGCGGCGACCTTGGCATTACCTATGACGACGACGTTGTTCGCCTTATCCGCGAATTTACCGATATCGGCTTAATGGTTGGCAGCGTTGTTCTTACAAAATATGCGCCGAGCGATAAGGTTCAGGGCTTTGAGGACAGAATGAACGACCTTGGCTACCCCGTTTACCATCATTATGTTATTGAAGGCTATCCCTCAAATATTTCAAAAATTGTAAGCGACGACGGTTACGGCAAAAACGATTACATAAAGACAACAAGAAAGCTTGTTGTTATCACCGCTCCGGGTCCCGGCAGCGGAAAGATGGCTACCTGCCTTTCACAGCTTTACCACGAAAACAAGCGCGGAATTAAAGCAGGCTACGCTAAATTTGAAACCTTCCCCATCTGGAACATACCCCTTAAGCACCCCGTTAACCTTGCTTATGAGGCGGCAACGGCTGACCTTAACGATGTTAATATGATTGACCCGTGGCACCTTGAGGCTTACGGAAAAACCACGGTAAACTACAACCGAGACGTTGAAATTTTCCCCGTACTCAAAGCCACGTTTGACAGAATTTACGGAGAGTGCCCGTACAAATCTCCAACGGATATGGGCGTTAATATGGCAGGAAACTGCATTATTGACGACGAAGCCTGCTGCGAGGCTTCAAAGCAGGAGATTATCCGCCGATACTTCACCGCTCTTTGCACAAACGCAAAGAACACAAAAAGAGCAAAGAACAGCGATGAAATATACAAGCTTGAGCTTTTAATGAACCAGGCGGGAATAAGCCCCGATTACAGAAAATGCACCGTTGCTGCGCGCAAACTTGAAAAACAGACAAAGCACCACGCCGCCGCTATTGAGCTTAACGACGGTACGGTAATCACGGGCAAAACCACCGATTTGCTCGGCTGTTCATCGGCTATGCTGCTTAACGCACTTAAGCACCTTGCCGGAATTGACGACGCAATTCATCTTGTAAACCCCGAGGTTATACGCCCCGTTCAGAAGCTTAAAGTAAACTACCTCGGCAACAAAAACCCGAGGCTCCATACAGACGAAACTC
>JAFYGD010000051.1 GCA_017543415.1 Eubacterium sp.
AAAAGGGTTGCGCCGCTTGACGAGCTGTCGTGAACCAAACCGGGAACATCGGCGCGGTGCTCGATTTTAACGGGCACAACATAACGCCCGCTGCGCTGTGTAACGATAGGCTCCTGAAGAAATTTTGCATAGTGCGGCGAATGAATAATACTATCCATTTTTTCACGCACGGAGGCGGTTTTTTTACGGATTTTGCGTCTTATATCACTTAACAGCTCCGAAGCGTTATCGGACATTTCCTCATCGCTGATAATGCAGGAGAAGATTTTATCCTCAAGGTATTTATTTACGGTTATTGCTTCAAACAGGAAGTCAAGGGAGGTATTTACCCCGCTGCAATGAGAGCGCCACTCGTAAAGCGTTCTAATTGAGCGAAGGGTGTTGGCAACCCTTAAAAGCTCCGCCTGACTTAAAGCGCCGCCTGCGTTTGCGCGCGCAAGCGGTCCGTTGACGTTAATCAGTCCGCTGAAAGAGGGCGCGCCGTAGCCCGAAATAAGCGAACAGGCATCCTGCGTCTGATTAAGGAGCATACACACCTCGGAAAAATCCGAGCTCGGCTTTATTGAATCGGCAAGCTCAGACGCATCCTCACAGGTGGTTTCATTTTTCAGCAGAGCTAAAATTTTATCAAGCTCAAGAGTTTCATAATGCTTATTCATACTGTTTTATACTCTTATAGAATTCAAGTGTTGTAAGCCTTCCCTCAACGCGCGAGAGAAGGTATTTTTCACAGATATCGCTTAAGATATCAAGGTTTTCATCGCTCAGTTTAAAAGAAAAGACCTTTGAAATATCTTCACAAAGGCAGATATACCTTATTGCGGTAATAACACCGAGAGGGGCTGTAAGGGCGTTATTCCTGAAGCAGTCCTTGCAGTAAACACAGCCCTCCTGCACGTCAAAAAACATAGGCTCGCTTTCATAAGCGCTGCAACGGTAGCACGCAAGGATATCGGGCATATAGCCGCCGAGACAGAGCATACGCATTTCACACGCCGCTTTGATAAGCTTCATACTTTTTTCGCTTTTACAAAGCAGATGAAGCGAATTAAGAACAAGGCGCAGCATTTCGTGGGAGGGCTGTTCCTCCTGGCCGAGATAATATGTAAGCTGTGCGAAATACTGTGCAAGCGAAAGGCGCTCAATATCGCTCCTTAAATCAAAAAAAACCTCAATAGGCAAAGCGTTATCAATTACATAAGCGTCCTTGCCCTTATAGATTTTAAACTCGCCGTAAACAAAAAGCGAGGTTGAGGACAGATTTTGACTTTTAAAGCTTTTTGCTCTTCTTACAAAGGCTTTAATAAGACCGAATTCGTCACTTAAAAGAGTGACAAGCCTGTCACTCTCCCCTATCGTCTGTTCTCTTATTATCAAGCCTTTGACTGTTGTCTGCATCCTTGCTTTCCCTGTATTTCAGATAATCCTCAACGCTGCCGCTTTGAGTAAATTTATTCCAAAGTTCATCCATAAAACCACCCGTTATTATAGTTGCCTTTAACGGGTGATTGATTACTGACAATTTAATCCAAGCCGAAGTTGTGAATCAAGCCTTCACGGTTTCGCCAGTCCTCCTTGACCTTAACCCAGGTCTGAAGGTTTACCTTAATTTCAAAGAAGCGTTCCAAATCCTGACGGGCATAGGTTGAAATCTTTTTAAGCATTGCGCCTTTTTTACCGATTACCATACCCTTGTGGGTTTCACGCTCGCAGTAAATGGTTGCTTCAATATCAAGGATATCGGCATCCTCGCGCTCACGCATTTTTTCTATTGAAACGGCAATACCGTGGGGTACCTCCTTATCCATAAGGCGAAGGATTTTTTCACGTATTATTTCCGCCGCAAGAACCCGCTCCGGCTGGTCGGTTAAGGTATCGTCCGGGAAAAAATGAGGTCCTTCCACGGAGAGCTTTTTCATTTCGTCAAGAAGCTCGTCAATATGCTCTCCCGTTGACGCGCAGACAGGTACAACCGCTGTAAAATCGTAAAGCGGATTAAACTGAACGATACGCTGAAGCAGCTCCTTTTTATCGGAGAGCATATC